>JAFSMW010000120.1 GCA_017447745.1 Thermoguttaceae bacterium | reverse complement strand
GAGGACAGAAATAAACGTTGTTGCCTTCCTGCGCGCCATGACCTGAAAAAGCGATGAATACCATGTCGGAAGGCTGAGCGTTAGAAACAATTTTGGAAAAAGTCAGTTCAATATTATTTTTAGTCGGCAAATCCTTATATGGACCGCCCGTAACGAGCAAACGAATGTCGTCTTCTTCAAATCCAATTTTTATCAACGCCTCTTTGAGCGTTTTCATATCGTTAACGCAGCATTTGAGCGAAGAAACGTTTACGTATTCATCGACGCCAACCAGCAGCGCATACTTCCGCGCCTCGGCAGATGCGACAAAACAAAAGGAAATAACGAAAAACAACAATAAAAATCGACGCATTTGCTGTCTCCTTTATAATAACGTAACTCAATGAATCTGTATGTTTATCTCTGAAAATGGAAGTCCGTTCGTTGGGTTTTAGCCTCTCTCGATGCTAATAACAAACTGCGGTTTGCAGTGGACTCATTTCCGCTCGGGAATCGGCGGCGTGTTTCCGGAACCTTTTACCTCGCCGGCGTCAGGCGCAATTTCCCAGTTAGTAAGTTTATCACCCTTGTAATTATACTCCAGAACGTTATTATTAAACGTACCCATGCCTTGAGAAGAAATAGCCACGCCTGTACTTTTCCCATCATGGATTTTACACCCAGTAACGGTTAGATTTCCTGATTTTGCTATCGAAATTCCAGGCAGAGCGTTTTTGTAGAACTCGCAGTTTGTAAATGTGCCCTGACCGTTGCTCGCAACCCACACACCCTCACGTTTTCCGTTATAGATTTTACAATCCGTAAGAGTCGGATTTCCAGAATTTTGTATAGCAATTCCTGCAGCTGCGTTTCCATAAATCTCGCAGTTATTGAACTCTCCACGACCTCCGTTTGGAACGAATAATCCCTCATGATTATTGTCATGGATTTTACACCCTGTAACAGTTGGATTTCCAGACGTTTGCGCCGATATTCCCGAAAAAGCGTTTCCGTACATCTCGCAGTCATTGAACTTACCAAGACCGCCTCCCATAACATACACGCCAAACTTCTTGTTGTCATAGAATTTACAATCTGTAACAGTCGGATTGCCAGAGTTTAATACCGAAATCCCTGGACCAGCGTTTCCGTACATCTCGCAATCAATAAACTTGCCAAGAGCTTTTTCTGTAACAAATACGCCACCCCGTTTTCCGTCATGAATTTTGCATTTGGTAAAAGTCGGATTGCCTAATGTATACAAATCAATTCCAGCGCTTGAATTTCCATAAACGTCGCAATTGTTAAATGTTCCCAAACCGTTATCCGAAACCAACACGCCAGCTTTGTTTCCGTCATGAAATTTGCATTTGGTAAAAGTCGGATTGCCAGATTCTTTGACAACAACACACCCTTCCTTGGTTTCGTAAATATCGCAGTCGTTGAATTCGCCAAGTCCCTTTTGAATTACTAGCGCTCCGGATAAACCGCAATTCTTTATGTTGCATGCTTCAACTATGGGGTTGGATTTTTCCCCTTTGACATAGATCCCATTTCCCTTTGTGGAAACGATTGTACAACGTAAAAGTTTGGGCGTACCGCCGACTATGTTAAAACAGCAAGAATTTTCTGCCTCGCTTTGGACAGTAATGTTTTCGAACGATGGACTGTCGCCAGTAATTTTGAAAGCGTCCGATGAAGCGCAGTTAATGACAACGTCTTTTGCGAACCCGGTTCCCCCTCGGAGTGATACGGTTCGATTCACCACAATCGTTGATATGAGCTCGTATTTTCCAGGCTGAATTAGGATAACGCCGCCCTCTCTCGCTTTGGCGTAAGCCTCCTCAATCGTTTTGCAGTCGCCTGGAACTGAAATTTGCATCGAATTGAACTGTGGTTTAGCATTAAGAAGGCTTTGTACATATTCCCGTTCGCGCCTTATGGAATTGTACTTCGGACACAGAACTATTGCCGCATCGTATTTTGCGATTGCAAGCGGGTAATTCTTAACCTTCATAGCCGCTCGCGCTTCTTCTACAAGAACTTTTGCCTTCGGAACGTTCAGGTCTTCGGACAGCGTGAAATCTGTAACTGAACCGCTGAAATACGGTCTTTGACTTTTGTTCTGACTGTTCTCGACCTGTTCTTTTGTATGCGCTGTCGTCCAGGAACAAACTTCCAACAGCGTGAGTTTGCCGTCATGATTGGCGTCAGCGGCTCCCGACAGCGCGGCAGCGAAGTTTTTCGTGAAATATCCGTTTCCGCTGGCGATATCTTCCCAGCTTTCTTCGCCAGCGGCGCAGCTCTGGAAAAGCGCGATTCCAGCAGGAGGAGGTGGAATTGTCTGTAATCCTTTACTGCCGATTCCTTTGGCGCTCTGAGCCGGATCGTTGCGGCACGCATCCACGACCATCCATTTGAATTTGGCTTTGCATTTATTGGAAAGAATACGCATTGCGTCTGTAATTGAGACGCACGTTCCCTTGAGATTATTTGTTCTCACGTCTGGAGGACAGAAATAAACGTTGTTGCCTTCCTGCGCGCCATGACCTGAAAAAGCGATGAATATCATATCGGAAGGTTGAGCGTTAGAGATGATTTTGGAAAATGTCAGTTCGATATTATTTTTAGTCGGCAAATCCTTATATGGACCGCCGGTAACGAGCAAACGGATGTCGCCTTCTTCAAATCCGATTTTCAACAACGCCTCTTTAAGCGTTTTCATGTCGTTAACACAGCATTTGAGCGAAGAAACGTTTACGTATTCATCGACGCCAACCAACAGCGCGTACTTGCGAGCCTCGG
>JAFSMW010000119.1 GCA_017447745.1 Thermoguttaceae bacterium | reverse complement strand
CAGCTTGCCGGTAATCGACGACCGGGTCAAGTCGGACTTGTACCCGTTGACGTCTGCGCCCCAGTCGATTAACAGCTGGTCGGACTCCTCGATTCTGAAATTGCCGGGAACGGCGTGGGGCAGGGCTGCGCGGGGTCCAACGCCGACAATCGTCGGGAACGCTGCCTTCCGGGCGCCCAGCTTTCGCATCGTGTATTCCAGTTCCAAAGCCGCGTCCCGTTCCGTCATTTTCGGGGTGAGCGTTGCAATCAAAGCGCGGTACGCCTTTTGTGCGACGACGACCGCCTGACGAATCTGTTCCAGTTCGTACTTGTCTTTAATAGCGCGAAGAGCTTCCACCTCGCCGGTAACGGGAACGACGTCGATATCGAAATCGCCCAAGAGCTTTTTGAACGCGGTGAACAGAGCGTAGGTCATGCCGTCGCCTTCGATTCCAAGCCGGAACTTTTTGTTCTCGCCGGAATGGTTGGCAATCGCCTGACGAACCAGAGAAAGAAGAGACGTTTTATTGTCTCGAATTAACGCCGTGATTTCCGGCGCTTCTTCCGACAGCTGAATTGTGTATCGGGAATCGCTTAGCAGAAATGCTTTGTCTGCAAAGACGAGCAAATATGTGCTGTCTCCGGTAAACCCGGATAAATACGTAACGTTGGTTTCTTTAACGATCAGCAGCGCGTCCGCCTGAAATGAGGAACTGCCGATTCTTTTTTGTAAACGCGCCAGGCGCGCTTGCGTGTATTCTGACATAATATAATCCTTCTATCTTCCCCCATAGACAATTATCAATTATATCGCCAATCTGAGGGAAAACCTATAATTCTTTTCAATATATATTATAGCAAAAAAAATAATTTTTGCAAGGCGGAACGAGGGTGAATAGATATTGTTGGCTAAAACAGAATAAAATCGAGAGGGTGAGTGATTAATGAAAGGCGGTAATGGATCAATAAAAACAATCTTCCGCTAGAACCGCGTAGCGGTTCAATATTCCTAGCCGTGGGTTTTAACCCACGGAGCGAAGCGAGCGGAATTACGCTTAGGCGAGCCACGGGTGTAAACCCGTGGGCGTGAGCGAAGCGAACGTTGCAGCGAACCAAACGTTTGTTCCGCGCAAGCACACTGGTGAGCCGGCACGCGGCAGTCCTCTGCCGCATTGCTGGAATGACGAACAAACTTTTTCGCAGAACAAACGCTCCGACCTGCTGGATCGCGGCTGTCTCAGCCGCCGAAGAAAAATCTCACGCGGAGCCGCGGAGGTGCGGAGGATGTTCGCGAAGAGCGCAAAGAAATGGAAGGCGGTAATGGAGCGACCATCGGGAGCGGAATTACGCTTAGGCGAGCCACGGGTGTAAACCCGTGGGCGTGAGCGAAGCGAACGTTGCAGCGAACCAAAAGTTTGAATTACGCATACCCAGTTGTCGCAGCCGAAAATCATTCCGGGTCGCGGACGTCAGTCCGCAAAAGAAAGCCTCACGCAAAGTCCGCAAAGTTCGCGAAGTTTTTTATTGGTGAACACTTTGCAACGTTTAACGAAAGCGACCAAGGGGAGCAAATATGTATTAAAAGATATGAACAAATTAGAAGCTTGAGTTGTTCTAACAAACGCAGTTGAAACAAAAATTCAGAAATTTTTATCTTTTTGTTTATTTTTTCGTTTTTTGCTGCTACAAACCCCTTTCATATATCTTGGAATTGAATATACTAAGTATTGGATATAAAAGCACCTCTTATTGTTGGGTCATGTTTGTCGATAAAATGTAGTATACAACAATTTGAGAAATTATCCATTTTTATTGTGATTGTGATTTGTACCCAATGATTTTGTTAGAGAGCCGTATTATAAAATGACTTCCAATAGTAAATTTACAATTCTCGTAATATTGGCAATTTTAATAATTCTAGCTTTGCTATCGATTTCTTATACACAATATAATTTGGCAGTCTCTATTCGTGATTCTATCCCCAATAATAATATTGAAGCAGGTAAACAAAAAGTTATAAAAATAAATGGTACGGACTTCGTTTTTTGCTGGTGTCCAGCCGGTACGTTCACGATGGGATCTGATGAGGATCCGGCTCTCAAAGAAACTTCTCATATTGTTACGTTGACTAAAGGTTTTTGGATGATGGAGACTGAGGTAACACAAAAACAGTGGAAAGCAGTCATGGGGTATTATACGAATCCAAGTCATTTTCAGGGTGATGATCTTCCCGTGGAAAGTATATCATGGGAAGATTGTCAAGTTTTTTGCAATCAATGTAAAAAGCTTGGTATTTCAGTTTCATTACCAACAGAAGCACAGTGGGAATATGCATGTCGTGCGGGAAGTACAGAGAAATATATTGATTATCTTGATAAAATAGCATGGTACTACAAAAATAGTGGAGGAACAACACATCCCGTTAGAACAAAGTCCCCGAATGCATGGGGATTATATGATATGCTTGGAAATGTTTTGGAATGGTGTTCGGATTGGTATGGGGATTATCCAGAAGGAATGTTATTTGTGAGTGCGAGAGTTACAGATCCAATGGGACCAGTGAGTGGTCCGTATCATGTCTTTCGAGGTGGTTGTTGGAATGATCTTGCTCGTGATTGCAGATATTCATGTAGATTTAACGCTGTTTCAGAAAGTCTATTATCATGTTATGGACTACGTCTTGTATTAAAACCTGAATCTAATCAAAACGAATAATAAGTCAGTTGATTTGATCTTTCATTGAATGTAATCCGTCTTTAAATTATTTTAGATTTAAGATGATAGTACCAATATAAGCGACTGTAACAATAAGAATTCAGGTTTGGCAATGTTTATTTTTTTCTCTTATTCCGTGGGTTAAAACCCACGGCTAGAAACATTGAACCGCTACGCGGTTCTTTGGCGGACTTCGTCCGCCTTGAAAAAACTTTCGGTCGCCAGCAAGCTGACGACCTTTTAGGGAAGTTTTTTCAAGCCCCGTGGCGGGGAGCCAATCCGCGCTACCGCGCGTCTGCCTAAAAGCGCTCCCGTTGGTCGCTTCGTTTCCATTTTCAATTAATTTAAGAGGGGAAAACCTTTTTTGAAAAAAAGGTTCTTCCCCTCAAACTCCCCTTTCCAAAAAACTTTAGCAAGGGGAGAATTTAGGGTAAGAACGTCGTTAACCAATCCGCGAAAATCTGTCTAATCCGTAAAATCCGTGTGCGAGCTGACCCGCTCATAACCAACGCCTCGCCCGCCCTCTTGCAATTCATTTTCGTTTCTTGTACAATACAGAAAACGAAACGTCCCGGACGACTTTTCGTCCAGTTTTTTTCGGTCTTGAACAACCCCAAATATTCAACTGCCATGACAACGCGACGACAATTCCTCCAAGCCAGCTCAGCAGGGCTGGTCGGGCTGGCGATGACCAGTTCCAATGCGAAATCCAACGATTATCTTTCTCAACCGCAGGCGAAAGTTCCTCATTCGATGGGGGCGGACTCGCCTGACGCTCAGCTGTGGGCGAAAGAGGGCAAGCCGATCAAAGCGGCTCTGATTGGCTGCGGATGGTACGGAAAGAGCGACCTGTTCCGTCTGATTCAGTGCGGGGGCGAGAAGGTGGAAGTCGTCGCTCTGTGCGACGTCGACGCTCAGCGGCTGACCGAGGCGGGAACGCTCGTAGCGCAGCGTCAGGCGTCCGGCGCTACCCCGCGTCTGTACAGGGATTATCGCGAGCTGTTGGAAAAGGAATCGCTTGACGTCTGCCTGGTCGGGACGCCGGATCACTGGCACGCCCTGCCGATGATCGCCGCCTGCGAAGCCGGGTGCGACGTCTACGTCCAAAAGCCCATTTCCGTTGACGTTGTCGAGGCGAAAGCCATGCTCAACGCGGCTCGCAAGCACAACCGCGTCGTTCAGGTTGGAATGCAGCGGCGCAGCACGCCGATTCTCTGTGACGCCAAAAAGAAGTATTTCGATTCCGGCGAGATCGGGAAAGTCGCCATGGTCAACGTGTTCGACACGTATTCCAGAGGCGTCAGCAAACTCCAGCCGGAACCGGTTCCGCCGGAACTGGACTACGAAATGTGGGTCGGACCGGCGCCGATGCGTCCGTTTTTCAACATGCATCAGGTTCGACGCTGGCGGGCGTATATGGAATACGGCAACGGCACGATCGGGGACATGGGCGTTCACATGTTCGACATGGCGCGCTGGCTGCTCAACCTTCGCTGGCCGAGCAAAATCGTTTCCGCCGGCGGGATTTACGTCCAGAAAGACGGCGATCAAACCTATTTCGACACGCAAAAGAGCCTGTTCTTCTACGACGACCTTGTCATGGAATGGTCGCACAAACACTGGAGCGAGCCGACTGACCCGCGCATCGGTTGGGGCGCGGAAATTTTCGGCGATAAGGGAACGTTCAAAGGCGGGTCGATGGCGTACGACTGGAAACCGCGCGGCAAAGGCGTCACACAAGTCGATTCCGTTTTGGAATACGAAGCGTACCCGTCCGACGCAACGGAACCGGGTCTGGAACGGCGCAACGCCGGCGCCAACCGCGCTCACATGTGGAACTTCCTCGCCAGAACCGTCGACCGTCAGCGGCCCGTTTCCGATATTGAAGAAGGATACATCTCAACCGCGTGCTGTATTCTGGCGAACATTTCGACGGAACTCAACGGCGAGGTTTTGGAATTCGACCCGGACGCCTGCGTCGTCAAAGGCAACGACAAAGCAACCGACAAACTCCGCCGCCCGTACCGCGCCCCGTGGAAACACCCGGAGATCTAGCGGCGAGGCGCCGCTCGTTGGTTATGAGCGGGTAAGTCTGGACACGGATTTTACGGATTAAACTGATTCGCACTGATTGGTTTACGACGTTCTTACGTTATTTTCTCCTCTTACTAAAGTTTTTTGGAAAGGGGAGTTTGAGGGGAAGAACCTTTTTTTCAAAAAAGGTTTTCCCCTCTTAATTAAACTTGAAAAAACTTCCCTAAAAGGGAGCCAGCTTGCTGGCGACTGAAAGTTTTTTCAAGCCCCCGTAGGCACCGCTCCCAGTCCGCGCTGCCGCGCGAGACGTATTATAACCGCTCCCGTTGGTCGCTTGCGTTTTGGAGTGCGACGGCTTGCCGTCGCTTTCGTACTTGACGGCTTG
>JAFSMW010000010.1 GCA_017447745.1 Thermoguttaceae bacterium | reverse complement strand
GAGCATGTTGAACCCCATCTTTTGGGTCGCGATCAGGTCGTATTTCAGAGCCTCGTCCGTCGGAGCCGTGTACAGTCCGTCCGGCCACCAGCCCTGATCCAACGGACCGTACTGGAAGATAAACTTGCCGTTAACCAGCAGACGCAGATAGTCGTCCTTGTCTTTGCCGATAGTCGACGTTCTCAAGCCAATGTAGCTGTCGACCTTGTCGATTTGCTCGGCGTTGATCGCCAGCTTATAAACGACGTTGTACAGATACGGCGAGCCGGGCGCCCAGAATTTGGGGTCTTCGATCTTGCCGGTAAAGGTAAACTTGCCGTCTACGATTCTGGTCCATTCAGCAAAGACGACTTTACCTTCCGCGTCGTAAATAGCGACTTCCGCCGCGGTGTTTTCGATGGTCGTGTCAGCCACGAACGCAGTTCCCTGAATAACAAACGAGCCGTCCAGAGCGGGCGTCAGTTTGCCGTCTTTGAGCGTCGCCGCGTATCCAGCCGCGGAAAGAATCTGTCCCTGTGGAGCAACCGGTTCCATCCAGACGGATCCCCACAAACCTGTAACAGCGGTGTACATGATTCCGCCGGGGCGTCGAACCTGCTTGCCGTGCGGCTGCCAGTTGGCGTCGGTCGGGTCGTAAACGACGACGCGAAGTTCCTGCTCGCCTTCAACCAGAACGTCGGTGATGTCGAAGCTGAAAGGCGTGTATCCGCCAACGTGCTTCCCGACGAGTTTGCCGTTGACGAAAACCTGGGTCTTCCAGTCGCAGGCTTCAAAGTTGAGAAGGATTCTCTTGCCGGCTTTCGTCCATTCTTCCGGAACGGTAAACTTGCGATTGTAGACCAGCTGATTCTTTTCGCCGACGAACTTCTTCACGCCGGACAACGCCGATTCAATCGGATACGGAACGAGGATTTCGCCGTCTGCGGCAAACGTTTCCGCCGAGGCGTCTTTGTCGATAATAGCGTAGTCCCACAGACCGTTGAGGGACTTCCAGTCCTTTCTTTCAAACTGCGGACGCGGGTACTCCGGCAGCGCGTTTTCCGGGCTGACTTCTTTCGCCCAGCGGCTGACAATCGGGTTGTCCTGAAGTTCCCACGCCTGAACGGCTGCCATGCACGTCATGCACAGCGCAAACAGAAAGACGGTTAAACGTCGAGTCATAGATAACTCCTTTCGATGTGTTGAAAAATTATAAAATGAATTGTCTATTTTACGTAAGAGCAATTATAAACCAAAGAATTTTTAAAAACAAGACCCCGGGGAAAAAAGTTTTTAGGAGAAAGAAAGAGGGATTAGAGTTAGGAGTTAGGAATTAGGAGTGAGGAGTTGACGCTTCGCGTTTCGCGTTGATTATTTTCGGGTCAGCTAGCACACGGATTCAACGGATTAAACGGATTTTCGCCGATTGATTACCGGATGTTCGAAGGGAGAAATTTCGCATTGCGTTAGCCGGAAACGTCCCCTGGATGGCGCCCGGCCCTGGGCGCCTATCCGTCCCGCTGAAAACGTATTTCGCAGTCGAAAACCATACTGGGTCGCGGACGAAGTCCGCCGAAGTAATTTTAGCCGCAAAGGACGCAAAGAGCGCAAAGTTATCAATTGATGAACGCTTGCGGCGGAAGCATCCAAAAAACTTTAGAACGTAGAATTGCCCGCTCCGTCCCGCTGGTTCGCGGGCGTCTTCGCCCGCTTAATTACTCTATTCTTCCTCGTTTTCTAAATCGTGCAAATTGTCAATAACCTCAGTAAACAGTTCAATACCGTAGCGTTGTTCTTCTGCAAATTGTTCTTTTAATCCCTGTTCCAGAAGAACCCGGCATAATCCAACGTGCAAGCTCTCTCTGAAAGGCTCCAATTGCAAAGCAGTTCGAAACAGCTTTTCTGCCAACTGATAATTGTCGTTTATATAGTAGTAAACCGCCAGTTCTTCATAGGCGTTAACGCAGAATGGATCCTTTTCCAATATTGAAATGTAATAATTCGGGATGTCTAAAGACGAATCTTCATAACAGTATTTATAACTTTCAAGAACGCGTCTCCATGATTCCAGAAAAGACGACTGTGGATACCGTGCCAGCAGCGCGTCGATCTTTTGAATCTCTTTGGAATAACCTTCGAGATTTCCGTCTTTGTTTTCAATGCACGTTGCCAGACTATCGAAAAAATCGGAAACTATTGACATGAAAGAGTCCAGTTTTTTGCTATCGTCAGAGTTGGGTTTGTTTTCCATTTCTTTGTGTCCTTTGCGGCTAAAATTTTTTGGCGAGCTATCGCTCGCTTGAAAAAACTTTCGGTCGCCAGCAAGCTGGCTTCCTTTTAGGGAAGTTTTTTCAAGTTTAATTAAGAGGGGAAAACCTTTTTTGAAAAAAAGGTTCTTCCCCTCAAACTCCCCTTTCCAAAAAACTTTAGTAAGGGGAGAATATCAAGGTTAGAACATCCAGTAACCAATCGGCGAAAATCCGTTTAATCCGTTAAATCCGTGTGCTAGCTGACCTGCAAATAACCAACGGGGAACGCGAAGCGTAATTACGCATTACGAATTACGCATTCTTCCCCGACAGATTCTGGAACAACTCAATTTCCTTTGGGTCGTAGGGGGTGTGATCTTCGCGGTACAGGTCGTGGAACCAGACGTCCGGTTCGCCCTTTTCCGGTCCCCAGCCCCACGGGTACTTCGTTTGCAGTTTGCCGGGAATGAGTCCCCAGTTAATCGCGCCGACGTTTTGCTCTTTGAGGTACGGGAGAATGTCCATAACCGTAGATTTCCGTTGTCTCGCCATCCATTCTTTGCAAATCAGCGGGCGGTTGTACTTCTGATACCGCTCGACGTCTTTTTTCATCCCTTCCAGATTCGCATAGCAATGGAAACTGAGGACGTCGGAATTCTCGATGAGGAAATTGGCGATCGGGGCGGGTCTTGTACTCTGAATGGCGGACGTCATCGGGAACGGGGTGTCGATTTTTCGCGCCCACGACCAGAGCAGTTTCAGGAATCCGAGCGTCATTTCCCGGTTGCCGGAGTTGGCGGGTTCGTTGAACAAGTCTCAGAACAGAATTCGCTCGTCGCTGCGGAACGTCGTCATTGTATCCATAACGTAATCTTCCATCATCGACCAGTTTTCCGGCTTGTGCATGACGGCTTCTTTTCCCGGCGTCTGCCGCCATTGGCTGTTATGAACAAACGGTTTCGGCGCGGGCTGAGGACCAATAACCGCGCCTTCCGCCCCGCCGTTGGTAAAGAAGTTGAAAATGACTCTCAGACCGTGTTTTTCGCACAGGTCAAAAAACTTCCCGATGTTGCCGAAAAAGTCGTCCCGCTGATCTCTCCACAGCAAATCGTGCATGAAAACGCGGACGGTGTTCATGCCGGTTTGTTCAACCAGCCCCAGCTCGGAATCGATCACCTGGGGATCAAACGTCAGCTTTTGCCACATTTCAATCTGGTTGACAGCGTACGTCGGGACGTAGTTGCAGCCGACAATCCAGCCCTGTTTCTTTCCCCACGCCTGAGCGCGTTCAACCGTCCAGCGGCCGTTCGCCTCTACTCCGGGTTTGGGTTCTTCCGCCCGCGCCGACTGAAACAGCCCAACGCTCGCCGTTGCCGCCAACGTATACTTTAACGCTTCGCGTCGATTCATAACAAGCGCTCCTTTCGATAACGGTATAAATAATTCTACGATTATGACGCTTATTATACAACTTCGTTCTTTCGTTTGCAATCGGTCGGTTGTATAAAATAGGGAATATTTAGAAAAAAACGAAAATCTTTATCTCCCCCGGTTGTTTTTCGTTTTGGATGTTGGTAGAATAATATGAGTTGTTAGTTTTAAGTGGTTAGTGGTTAGGACGCAAGCGTTCCTCAAGACTTACCACTTACCACTAACTACTTACCACTAAATTCCCCCTCACCATTTACCCTCAGGAGATTTCATCCAATGCAACGACGCGAATTTTTCAAGGCTGGTGCAGCCGCCGCGGCTGTCGGGCTGTCCTATACAATTGCGGGAGCGGAAGAAACCGCTCAAACCGGAAACCAGTATCAGCCGATTTACGCCGGCAGAACCGGCAAGTTCATTCCCGGCTGGGGAGATCAGGCTGTTGAACACATCACAGCGTACAATCCCGATTTCGCCGACAAAGACCTCTGGATTCGCAAAGACAACCAGTGTCTGGCGACGTACCGAACGGGACCGAATCAGAAGTATCCGTACCTGTACCCGATGGTCGGACCGAAATCGATGGTAACGCTTCTGACGGAATCGTCTCAGCCGTGGCCGCACCATCGCGGATGCTTCCTGGGCGAAGATCGCGTCAACGGCGGCAACTACTGGCAGCAGGGTCGCGCCGACGGGCAGATTCTCTCCCAAGGCGTGAAAGTCGTTTCCTGCGACGAAAAGAAAATCGTCTGGACGGACGAAGGCGTCTGGAAGAAGCCGGATCAAGACCCGATTATTACCGATACGCGTCAGTACACAATCGACTGGCGCTGCGACGATTACTACATTCTCGACCTGGAATACTCTCGAACCATGCTCGTTGACGTCAAGTGCGACGCTACCAACCATGGTTTCTTTGGCGTTCGCGTTTCGCAGGACATTTGCCCGGACGGCGGCGGAGAGCTTGTTTCCGATGAAGGCGTTTTCCGTCAGGCGGACAACGAAAAGAAAGCGCATAAATGGATGGCGTATTACGGCAAACGTCAATTCAATCCGGCTATTACAGAAGGCTGTGCAGTCTTCTGCGCTCCCGCTGCGGCGTGGAAAGACTGGGGCGTCGACGGCGACTGCCCGTGGCTGGTTCGCGACTACGGCAACATTTCCCCGCTGCCGTACTACATCAAGGGAGCGGAATTCCCGGCTGGCACGGTTCAAAAGATGAACTTCCGCGCCGTCTTCTTCGCCGGAACGGCTCAAGACATCGACCTCAACGGTCTGTGGAACGAAATCTACGGCTAGAGAAAATTAGCAATTAGCAATTAGCAATTACGCTTTGCGCTGCTCAATGATTTACGCAACGCAAAGCGTTTTTCATTTGTTATTTGTGGGCGTCTTACCCCTAACTCCTCACTCCTCCCTTCTAACTCCTAACTCGCTTACGCAGGAATAATACGATAACGCCAAGAACCAACAGCGCCCACGTTGACGGTTCAGGAACGGCGTTGGAGTCCATCGTTGCGTAGACAAC
Source organism: Thermoguttaceae bacterium (assembly GCA_017447745.1). Lineage (GTDB taxonomy): Bacteria > Planctomycetota > Planctomycetia > Pirellulales > Thermoguttaceae > RUG11551. The sequence continues at coordinate 8,606 of JAFSMW010000010.1, read as the reverse complement.
GTTGTTTCTAACGGACAGATTCCAGTAGTAGTCGCTTTCCGGCGTCAAAAGGCTGTTCCAGAAATCGTCGGTTGCATATAGGTCGACAAAATTGACTGGGTTGTCTCCATCTTTCTGAACGATAATCGCGTACGTCCCACCCGGGGCTGCCGAATCAGCGGTCAATTCCAGAATGGAATTTGGATCAATTACATACGAACTGGCAGTGAGCTTGTCCATGCCGGTAGCGTCCTGTTCGATTAACAGCGTCGCGGCATCCTCGAGAGTAAAGCTGCCGGTGAAAGTCGCCTCGCCAACTGAGTTGCCCGGAGAGAAGACTGTATCAGATTCGACTACAATGCTGCCGGACATGTATCCTTTCAAGTCGAGGTTTCCGGAGGAAACGACCAAACTTTGAACGTCAACTTTTCCTTCTGCGCCTGTGTAAATCTGTAGCGTTCCTTCGCCGTCTACAACGAGGTTGTTCGCTGTAATCGACCCTATAAACTTGTTCGTTTCGCCATCGGTGTTGGTAAGAGTCAGGTCTTTTCCGGTCGCGTCAAGAGTAGCGCTTTGAGCTATCGATCCGTCTGGATTGAGGCTACCGCCGGACAGATTGTTCAGCGTCCCGTCTTCGGACAGCGCCAGCGTTCCAGCTTCGACGGTTGTTGCGCCGGTATATGCAGGAGCTTCCGACAGCGTCAGCGTTCCCGTTCCGGATTTGGTCAAGCCACCCTTGCCGGAAATCGACGATTCCCAGGCGGTTGACTGGTCTTGAGCAACGCTGATCGTCAGCTTTTTGCCTTCGTCAATTGTCGTCGAACCGAAAGTAACAGAAGTAAATTCGCCGACGTCAATCGTGGAATCCGCCACAACGTTAATCTCGTTTGCCGAAACAAACGAGTCTGTTGTGGGGACGGTTATAACGTCAGCCCCAACGTTCCATTTTGTCGCGAGGTATTGATTCACCGCTTTGACCTGTTCATCGGTAAGAATTTCTGTAAAAACAAGGACTTCAGCAATATCGCCTCGCCAACCTCGGGCTTGGGTCAAACCGGTGCGTTCACGGCTGATCGCTGATACAGGAACGTCTCCCGTTGCCTGAATGGAAAGAACATTCCAACCAGTTCCAATATCTGCCGAGGCGTTATCGACGGCAGTTCCATTTAACGTCGTAACGCCGCCGTTTTTAATATTGCCATCGAGATGCGTTGTGTTCCAAAGCTTAGTCCCGGTATTGCGGTGAAAGCAATATGTATTATGACCTGGTATTGATACGCCGTCTTTATTAGCAAACAAAAAGCTGTACGCGCTGGAAGAGGTTTTTCCGTTATCTGCCATAACGGCAAAAAATGTTTTTCCGTTGACAACCGACTGCATGTCGTAGTACGCAGTTCCATTTGTTGGGAACGTCATAACGTTCAACCCATTTTGCTTCGCTTCCGTTACGTAAGCGTGAGATGTACTTCCGCCGTACCCAGTAAACGTCAAATAGTTATCGGGATCTGCAAGGTTGTTCCACCTTGTAATAGAGGACGAGTTGTCAAAACTATTGGCGTTTGACGCGTCCAAATGGACAGCCAAACCGGCATAGTCCGGTAAAGTTGGAGCTTGATAATTGAACGACATCGTTCCTCCGTTGAGAGCGATGGTTGCCTGTTGAGCTGCGTTAGCCCCGCTGATGGAAGCGGTTCCGCCCGAGAAGGTAAACACGGTTGAATCGTTTTGTCTGAACGTGTTGGACACGCTGACCGGTTTCTCAGAAGATATATTAACGTTTGCTCCTGCTTTCGTTTCAAACTCCGCAACTGGGGAAATCGTTGCTGATGACAAGTCAAGAGCGCCGGTTCCTGAGACCGTAAGCCCTTTCAATCCAGTGATACTTCCAGAAAAAGCGGTTTGAGCGGAATTGGATAACGTCAAGTATCCGTTATTGCTGAATGTAACAGTTCCATTTCCAGACAGGTTTTTGAACGTTTGATCTGCGGACGCTGTAATTGCCGAGTTGTTAGCAATCGCGCTTGAATTCTGAACAGCGCCTGGCGCCGTCAGAGCTAACGTTCTGTCTGAAACGGTAATTTCGCCAGTAGTTTTTACATTGCCGCCCAGCGTCAGCGTTCCCGTTCCGTTCTTGGCAACCGTACCAGATCCAAGATTAATCGTCCCAGCGTACGAGGTATTGCTATTATTATTGAGAATCAGATTCTTATCCGTTCCTGTTATCGTAGACGCCGCGGTAGTTCCAGAAAGGTCGTTAAGCTTCATCGCGTCCGAGCCTGTATAATTCGAGAAATTGAGATTTCCGTTGAGGGTAACAGCTCTGGAACTCTTCAAATTGGCGTTGGCGCCGGACAGGGTCATCGCCGTGCTGGCATTAACGGTCGTAGCCCCGGTATAAGACAAATCTCCAGAGAACGTAATGGTATTAGAAACGATTCTTATACCTAACTTTGATCCTGAATTTCCATCGGAAACAGCGCCGCTAAACGTTCCCGCAGTTCTGTTCGCCGTTACCGTTGTTCCGTCGGTTTTACCATTGATGAATAAAGTCGATTCACCGCTGGCGGCGCCGGAAGAAATAGCGCCGGACACAGTATTATTGCCATCAAATCCAATGTTCGCATCTGCCATGACCGTAATCTTTCCGCTAACGCTGCTGGCGATACGCAAAGTCCCGCGGTTTTCGGAGTTGCCGTTTCCTGAAATATAAGTGTCAGCATTAAATTCCCCATTATAAATAAAAATGGACGTTCCATCATTGACCTTAAACTTAAAGCCGTCATAATTTTTACCATTTGTAGCGATTTTATTACCGTTAGCTGCTCCGTCCTGATTCAGGGAAATATAGCCGGTAAAGCCGTCATTTACTAAATTTGAGAATTGAACGTCACGACCGTTGGTAGGACCTCCAATCCACACTTCCAAATCTCCCGAACCGGAAAGATTTGTTAATTTAAACTGCTTGGAATCATATACATACAAGGCAACCGTACCGCCGTTGATAGTCATATCTCCAGAATAAGACAGCGCATTGTCGAGCTTAACTCTGTTAGTTCCCTCTTTAACGATAACGCCGGTTCCGGTAATTGAGTTTGAAAGCGTTTTGTCCCCGCTGTAATTGAACTTCAACGTTCCGTTATCTGTAACCGCGCCGGTTCCCAAAGTTCCATTGCCGGTCAGTTCGAGCGTACCGGCGGAAATCGTCGTTGCGCCGGTGTAGGTGTTGGCTCCCGACAGCGTCAGCGTGCCCGCGCCGGTTTTGGTTAAAGCGCCAACGCCGGAGATAACGGAAGGAATCGTAATCGTTTTGCCTTCGTCAACATTGAACGTGGTAACGCCGCCTGCGACGTCAGCGGTATCGTCAGCAGAACGACCGTATAATGACATTGTCAGATTGCTTCCCCAGGTTTGATTTGCAGTTGCGTGAATGGTTCCCTGTCCCAAATAGACTTCCGCGGAGGCTGGACCGGAAGCGCCTCTCTTGTTACGCACAATTCCGACTTCTCCGATATTGAGCGTACCTCCTCTAAGCGTGAAAACGCCTCTGCCGTTACCGCTATTTGAAAGACTCAGACCTTTCAAACTGACCTCGCCCCCGCTGATATTCATCTCGCCACGACCGTCCCATCCAACATAAGTGGTAGTATTGGGAATGCTCAACGATCCGCCGGAGATATCATATCTGGACGGATAAGTCGCGTTGGGCCAATGCCCAATGCGGATGTCGCCATTACCGCTGGTAGTGAATGAAACTGTTCCTCCGGTTTGAGTAATAACTCCCCGAGCGCCATTTTTTTGATTTATATAGACTACGCCGGAAACGGTTAAAGCAGCTCCATCTTCAACATCTAAATAAACTGTAGATGTATTTCCCATACCTAATCCTGTCAAGGTCATGGCGCCACGAAGCGTCATTTTTTCATTGTTGCCGCCGGAACTGTTGTTGATATTAAGCGTATTGAAGGAATTGACTGTTCCTGTATCGAAAACAACGAACGCCCCGGATTGAGTAAAATCGCCTGTTGAAACGATGTGTTGGTAAACGTAATCGTCTGACCGGTCGTTGGCGTTGCCGTCAAATTTACAGTGGCATCGACGGCTTCAGAATAAGTCCCGTCGCCGGTAAACGTTCCAGCTTCGCTGTCGTACGTAACTTCCGCCGTAGCAGAGGCAGTCAGAACAAAAAGTCCTAAAACAAGAGAAAGCAGAATGCGCGTTCTTTGGAAACTGGTCATGTTATTTATGTATGGTAAAAGGGAAAGTAAGTGTTGTGAACGATTTTATTGCAGATACGTTTTTGACGATTTAACCTCAAAAAACGTTCCTGTATATTATATATATTATACACTGGATTTTGAGATTTTCAAGAATTTGACAGAGATTTTTTGATTTTTTTGAGAAAATCGTGAGAAGCTGGGTAAGAATTGGCGGTTATAGCTCAGCGGCGCCCCCTATCCCCTAACTCTTCCGATTTTGCTTTTTTCGACTCTTCTTCTTTTTCGTTTTTGGTTCTGGTCCTAAGAGTTTGTCAAACCAGCGTTTGATGAGAAACAGAATAAATATCAGCGGGATTAGAAAGAGCGACTGCCGCGGCCAGGCGATAATTAACAATGTCGCAATCGAGATCATAATGAACAGCCAGAGCGGCATTTTTATCAGATAATCCCAAGCCAAGCCGATGGAGGTGAGCAAGATTCCAGCACGAAGCCCGGTCGCCGCCAGGCTGGCTTCCTGACGTGTGAAATCGCCCGTCTTGAACGCCATGACAAATCGGAGCGTCAGCAGGGCGATGCCTATCCAGAAGATATACCGTCCTTTGTCTTTGAGCGATATGTTCATTTGTCGGACTTCTTCTTCGGCGGTTTGGGCAACAGGTCTTTGAGATTCTTTTTCAGCTGGTCCAGCAAGCCAGGCTCTTTTTCCTCTTCCTCTTTTTCTGTCTTTTTCGGACGTTCAGCCAGAGTAATCTGTTTTGTAATCATTTTCGGCTCAGCGTCCTTTTTCCCTTTGCGCTCAACGGTTACTTCGATTGTGTCGCCGAGCGCTTTGCCGGAAATGGCGCTTTTGAACTGAGCGAACGTTACAACTGATTTCCCGTCGACGGAAACAATCCTGTCGCCCTTTTTGAACCCGGCTTTGTCAGCGGGCGAGTCTTTGGGCGGGTCAACCAGAACCGGTTCCGCAACAGACGGGTTGGGAATTTCCGTCGCGAACCCTATGAATCCCGGAACGATGTTTTCGCCTTTGGCGAGTTTGGGGAATACAGACTGGACGCTTTCCCACGGGATAGCGAACCCGATTCCGGAATCGTACCAGTCCACGCCGGCGTCGGCTTCGTCGCTTTGCGGGGACAGCGGAACGATAATCCCGATAACGCGCCCGCGAACGTCCAGCAGCGGTCCTCCGTAATTGTTGGGCGAAACCGCCGCGTCCGTCTGAACGGCGATTCCCCAAACGCGGCTTAAGGCGGAAAGAATCCCGACTGTCGCGTTGATGGAACTGACGCCCTGAGCGTTGGGCGGAAAGACGCGGCCGCAGGCGATCGTCCATTGTCCGACTTTCCACTCTGACCGCGGGACGAATTGAGGAACCGGAGTCGGGGCGTCCGTTGTGATTTTCAGCAGCGCCAGCTTGCGAATCTTGTCAATCGCGACGACCTTTCCCGAACAAATTTTGCCGTCGTTGAGGCGCACAATAATCGACGGCGGCGCCGGATCGAATCCCAGCGACGTTGTGATAATATACCCGTCCGTCGAAACGAACACGCCGGTGGAAACCTCCGGCAAGAGGCTTTTCCCGGTCGCTTCCATGCTGCCGACAGGCTGTAACGAAACAACCGACGGCGAAACAGCGTTAATCGCCTTCTGAACCGTTTCGGAAAAATTGTCGGGCATTTGCCCAAACGCGGTTGAACAGATCGTTACGAGGAGGAGTAGTATTCGTTTCATGGGGAGAGGCAGTAGGCAGTAGGCAATAGGCAGTAGTAGCGCGAAGCGCTTCCTTAAGAACCGCGTAGCGGTTCAATATTAGTAGCCGTGGGTTTTAACCCACGGGGGGAATCTCCGTGGTTTTTACCCACGGAGATGTAAGCGACCAACGGGAGCGATTATTGGCAGGCGCGCGGGTGCGAAGCCGCACGGGCAGTAGGACAAGGTTTTGCTTCCGAAAAAGCTGATTTTGGCGCTACCCACGCCCAATCAGGAACCGACCTTGTCGGCGCGGATTGGGAGCGGCGCCTCGCCGTCACACAACTTTCAGGGCGTTTTCGATGTCGCCCAGAATGTCTTTGATATCTTCGATTCCAACGGAGAAGCGGATCATGTCGGGTTTGACGCCGCAGGCTTCCAGTTCCGCGTCGGAGAGCTGTCGGTGCGTGGCGTTCGCCGGGTGCAGACAGCAGGAATGAGCGTCGGCGACGTGGGTGGCGATAATCGCGACTTTAAGCTCTTTCATGAACCGTTCTGCAGCGGCGCGACCGCCAACGAGTCCGAAAGAAACGACGCCGCACGTCCCGTTGGGCATGTACTTCTGCGCCAGAGCGTAGTACTTGTTGTTCGGCAATCCGCTGAAGTTGACCCACGCGACTTTCGGGTTCGCGTCGAGGAACTCGGCAACCGCCTGAGCGTTCTGGCAGTGACGCTGCATGCGAAGGTGCAGCGATTCCAAGCCGATATTGAGCAGGAAGCTGTTGTGCGGAGAGGGGATCGCGCCGAAATCGCGCATCAGTTGGGCGACGCATTTGGTAATGTACGCCGCGCCCTGTCCGAACTGTTTGGTGTACGTAATTCCATGATAGGATTCGTCCGGAGTGGTCAAGCCGGGGAAGATGTCAGCGTGTTCGTCCCAGTTGAACTTGCCGGAATCGATAATCGCGCCGCCGACGCTGGTAGCGTGTCCGTCCATGTACTTTGTCGTAGAGTGCGTAACGATGTCACAGCCCCATTCAAACGGACGGCAATTGATCGGTGTCGGGAAGGTGTTGTCAATAATCAGCGGAACGCCGTGTCGATGAGCCGCGGCGGCAAAGCGTTCGATATCGAGAATGTCCAAAGACGGGTTGGAAATGGTCTCGCCGAAAACCGCCTTGGTGTTGGGGCGGAACGCCGCTTCCAGCTCTTCGTCGGTAGCGTCCGGGGCGACGAACGTGAATTCGATTCCCATTCGCTTCATCGTAACGGCAAACAGGTTGAACGTTCCCCCGTAAATCGCAGCGGAAGAAACGACGTGGTCGCCGGCTGAGCAGAGGTTGAAAATGGCGAAGAAGTTCGCCGCCTGACCGGAACTGGTCAGCAAAGCCGCCGTACCGCCTTCCAGCTCGCAGATTTTGGCTGCGACGAAGTCGTTAGTCGGGTTCTGAAGACGAGTGTAAAAATAACCGCTGGCTTTCAAATCGAACAGCAAGCCCATGTCTTCGCTGGTGTCGTACTTGAAAGTGGTTGACTGAATAATCGGAATCTGGCGAGGTTCGCCGTTTTTAGGCGTATACCCTCCCTGAACGCAACGGGTTGCAATTTCGGACACGATAAAAAATCACCTCCAATTGAAAGTTGGATTTAATATAGTAAGAAACGATAATATATAGTTTAATCAAAATACGAAGTATGAAAAGGGGGGAGGCGGATTAGTTAGAATTAGGGGTGAGGAGTGAGGAGTTGACGCTTGCGCGGGGAATGCGTCGGCTTGACGCCGACGGCGAGGCGCCGCTCCCAATCCGCGCTGCCGCGCGAGACGTATCAACCCCGCTCCCGTTGGTCGCTTCGTCTTGTACAGGTAAAAAGACGAAGTCGAAAACCTTTCTGGATCGCGGACGTAAGTCCGCCGAAGAAATTTAAGCCGCAAAGAGCGCAAAGAAATTTTTAAAACTTTGCGTACATTCTCCGCGCCTCCGCGGCTCCGCGTGAGATTTTCCCGGGCGCCTTGCACACCCAGCTCGCCTCGCCTAATCGTTGCAGTTCCTTTTCCTCCCGCCCTCCTTGCAGGAGGACGAAAGGAAAAGGTTATTTGACGATATTCTTTTTTACGTGTTCTTTGTTCCGTGGGTTAAAACCCACGGCTAGAAATATTGAACCGCAACGCGGTTCTAACAGGATGCTAAAGCGTCCGTTTTTTAAAACTTCGCGAACATCCTCCGCGTCTCCGCGTCTCCGCGTGAGATTTTTCTGGCGACTAACGAACCTCGTCTTGCCGCCTCAAAATTTTTTCCTCGGGGGGTTGTTTTTTTCTAAATTTTGTTTTATAATCGACTTTCGTAAATTAAAAAAACATTTTTTTATTTTTGGACATGTACATCGAAAGGAGTAATCAATGACTCGACGTTTAACCGTCTTACTGTTTGCGCTGTGCGCTGCGTGCGCCGTCAGCGTTCAGGCGTGGGAGATTCAAAGCAATCCCATTCTCAGCCGCTGGGTAGAACATGTTAACCCGGATAACGCGCTGCCGGAATACCCGCGTCCGCAGTTTGAACGCGCTGCCTGGCAGTCCCTCAACGGTCTTTGGGACTACGCTATTATCGACAAAGACGCCTCGACAGAAGAATTTGCCGCCGACGGCGAAATCCTCGTTCCGTATCCGATTGAATCCGCTCTGTCCGGCGTAAAGAAGTTCGTCGGAGAAACCAAACAGCTGGT
>JAFSMW010000118.1 GCA_017447745.1 Thermoguttaceae bacterium | reverse complement strand
TTTGTTAATCTTTAAGTCCGTGGGTTAAAACCCACGGCTAGAAATATTTAACCGCTACGCGGTTCTATGCGGGCGACACGCCCGCGAACCGGACTCAACCATGTGCAACTGCAAGAAAAATTTGCGTCCCCCCCCTTCCCATTTTTTCTTCTCCCCCCCTTGTAAACCAACCTACATTCCTCTACAATAGACTCAAATCTATAACCGTATTATCCTTTGTTCAAAAAAATACACATGAGCACCGTTAAAATATCGCTGACATTTGCGTTTTCCTATTTTTCAAATGGCTTGATCAAGTATCAATGCCCATCGTGGCCTTCGTTGGGCGGCATTACGCAATTCGACGATATCCAGGAGTTTGAAGAAAGAATGAGCGTTTTTCTTCAGGAAAACATAAAAGAAACGCTCAATTCTACCCGCTCTCCGTTTTTTATGGATCCTCAAAAGTTTTGGTTCCGTCAGGCAAACGCTCAACTCTTCGGCGAAGCGTTGCTTGAAATCCCCGTAAACGCGAACCTTCGCGAAGAATATAATCAGGATCAAACTCTGTATCCGATTACGGTTTATTATGTAATTTGCAGAGAATATGGCGACTTTTCTGTTTTTTGGCTTCCTCTTCTTGAACAGTTCATCCAGGTTAAGCATTCAAACGACCCAGAGCGTCAAAAGAAATTGATTCAGGACGAAATCAAAAAGGCTATTTTCGGCTATACAAAAGGAGGATGGCAAAACGTCCTTTTAGAGGCGGGAAGCGTTGCGTGTTTTGACGTTAAACAATTCACGTTTACCGTTGATCTGCCAATAGCAAGTGAACAATACAGTCAAGGAAATTCTTCTAAAAAGAATAGTAGCTTTTTCAGTTATAGTCAGTCTCAGGAGTTGCCGAATAAGCAGATCGCCATTTCTATAGAGACAGGTCTGACTCAGATCAGAGAATCGGATTGCGCCGCGTTTTCTCAAATCGTCGGTTTTGAAGACGAGGTGGAACGCATGCACGAAAGTCTGACTCTGGAACAGCCGGTTAGCGTTTTGATCGTTGGCGATCCCGGGGTCGGAAAGACGTCGCTGTGGAAGCGCTTCACCCAGATTGTAACACGCCTGGAAAAACCTGTATCGTGTTATTATACCACTCCGCTTAAATTGGCTGCCAATGATTCAGATGCGGGGTTTCAGCCGGACGACCGTTTGGAGAAAATTGTTCAGTTCGCCAAGAATAATCAAGGAGTGTATTATTTGGGAAACTTGTGGGAACTGGCTCAAATCGGCACGTATCATAATCATCCAGTCAGCGTTGCAGACTACCTAGTTCCGCATTTGGAAAAAAAGGATTTGGGCGTCGTTGTAGAATGCAGTAACGAACAGTATGCAGAATTGGAAAAAACGAGACCGGGTCTGATACAAATGTTCGACATTATCAAAATCGAACCCGCCAACAGTTCATTGACTAATGAAATCTTAACGAAAAACGCTGAAAGCTACGAGGAAATTACCGTAACCCCGGAAGCAATTTCTACAATTACTGAACTGTACAAAAAATATTCCGCCTACGAGAATCTTCCCGGGGCGGCAGTGCAGTTTCTGGATTTGCTCTTGTCAAAGAATATCGGCATTGGCGAAAAGATTGTCGATAAAAGCCAGGTTATCGATTTCTTTACACATCAAACCGGATTGCCGCATTTTCTTTTGGATCCTGCAATTCCATTTGATAAAACGGAAGCGCGGAAATTCTTTACTTCCCGCGTGATCGGTCAGGATGGAACGTCTGAAAACGGCGTCAAAGACAACAACGACATCAACGCCGTCGATACGGTTGTGGAGTTGCTGGAAACGGTCAAGTCCGGTTTGACTCGTCAGACCGGACCGATTGCCACGCTGTTGTTTATTGGTCCGACCGGAGTTGGCAAAACCGAGATGGCAAAGGCGTTAGCCGAATATCTGTACAGCGATCCTCGCCGAATGATTCGTTTGGACATGAGCGAATACTCAAATCCCGCCTCGGCAGACCGATTGATCAACGGTCTCAATGGCGGCGAAGGCGTACTGACGTCTCAGGTTCGCGCTCAGCCGTTTGGCGTAGTCTTGCTGGACGAATTCGAAAAAGCCGATCCGGCTGTTTTTGACATGTTCCTACAGGTTATGGGCGAAGGACGTTTGACCGACGCTCAGGGACGTTTGGCTATCTTTAATAACTGCGTTATAATTTTAACGTCCAACCTGGGGGTAGACACGTTTGGGAAAACCTCTTTGGCGATGAAGCAAACTCATGAGGATTCTTCTCAAAGCCATTTTACCGAATCCGTTGCGAAACTGGTTCGTCCTGAATTGCTTAACAGAATTGACCGCATTGTCCCGTTTAGCCCGTTGTCCAAATCCGTATTGCGTCAAATTCTCAAACTGGAATTCAAGAGCGTCAATCATCGTTTAGGGGTTCGATGGCGTAAATTAAACATCTCGTATGACGATTCCGTAATTGATAAACTGGTCGAATTGGGGTACTCTCCGCAGTTTGGAGCCAGACCGTTGCGAAGAACGGTAGAAATGTACATTTTGCATCCGTTGGCGGAAGCGATGGCAAAACGAGATTCCATTATCCCTTATGACGTACATTTCTCTTTTTCGGGCGATCCTGATAAAAAGTCAGCGGATTCTGTTAAACCGGAGACGTTGTTCACAATTTCAGTAAAAGCCAAAAAGAAGGAAGCGGATTCAGAGTCAGATAAATCCAAATCGAAGGCGGCGGATGCACAGTCCGATATTCCAGACGCTTCTTTAGATGATCCGCAGGGCGACTTGTTTGCTTCGAATGACGATTCTGAGTCTGACGTCCCAGAGGTTTCAGTAGATCAAGCTGCCGAGTGTTTGAAATTGTATCGTTCTTTGGTTCGTTGCATCAATTTTGTTTACGATTCCAGTTTTATGGAGAGTCTCCAATCAGACCTTTTGTATGATGAGCAGCTTCTACAATCAAACAATCTGCGAATGAAAGAACAGGACAGTCAGCAGATGATGTTGAAACTCTATACTAGCAGAGATTTTTTACACCGTCTGTATCAAATCAGGAAAAAAGCGTATGCCATGGAAAACGACGTTGTTTTTGATTATTTCACGTCGAAAGATCTTTTTTCCTTGCGCGTTGCAGAATCGGTTTCACCGAACAGTGAAATTGGCGCAGCCATTCATGAATGGAATGAATTATTGCAAGACCTGTACATCTACAAACGTGGGTTTAACAAGAAATCCAGTTATGTTGCATACGTAACTGCAGACAAGCCCTCTATTCTTTTATTTTTTGATTTGTTGTTCAGGGCGCTTATTCCAAACGATTCCCTTATTGAATCGTGCCTGTTAAACAAATACGCATGCAATATTCCTGTGTATTTGTCCAAAATCAATTCTGTCAGTTCAGTCTATCATTGGTTCGACTCGTATGGAACCCTTCATATCGAAAAAGACAAAAACAAGTTGCGAAGAATAATTCAGGCGTCTTTTCCGCAGGAATTCTCTGTCTCAAAACGCAAAAACGAGCAGGATTCCGAAACTTCTTCCCTGCAGAATTTTGAGAGCGTAATGCTGGATTACAATCCAGACGCCATGAAAGATTGTTTCATTGCCAAAGCCAGTCCTTCGGAGTATAACTCGCTTGTTTTTGAGACCGACGACAGTCATGCCATAGCGCTGTTGTGCGCTCTGACAGGCAATTACTCTTTTAATATCCTGGATGACGATGTTGAAAGCAAAACCGGCAAAAAAAAGAATGAAAAAAAGAAAAAAGGAATTTCGAAAATCAGCGCCAGCGTTTTTGTATGTTCAAGTGAAGATTGTAAAAAATCTCTGCCGGACTATGTCAGAACGACCCAATTGAATATAGGCAACGACACTTTTCAATTTCGCTTGTCTTCCTCGACTTTTCCGACGGAATACTCTTCAGGAACGTATTTTACTTTGTCTGATTCAGATGGTCAGTCAGAAAAATATACGTTTGAAATCGACAGCATTCAAAGATGCTTCAGAGAATATCTCATTAAGTACATTTACCTGAATTTTTAAGGCAGGAATAAATATATGAACAGATTGATCCCCATTTTGGTCAGTAAGAAGAAAGCCCTTTACACCGCCCAGGTTTTATTTTTCCCGAACATAAAGGCAAGCGATAAAACCGAATGGAAAGCCAGACGCAAACTGGAAAAGGACGTTCATGCAAAGGTTGAAGACTATGTTAAAAACGATGCAACTGACGCTTTGAATCAATTCCTTTTTGCTCCGGTTTGCAGAATTGAAAACTTTAACATCCAGACGGAATATCGGAGTCGCACTATTAATATTTGGCTGCCAATAGTATATTGGTCAGAGGGAGAGAATCATTACATATATTGCCCTTTTTTGGAACAGTTTCGCTATGTTCATAAAGACGAAGCGTCTGTTGAGACTGTAGAGTATTACTTCCAGTATTGGCTGCGGAAAGTAAATCGTAACGCCACAAAAGAAAGCGTTTCTCGAATGACGGACGTTCTGAATGAGAACTTTTCTGAAAAGCAGAGTTATACGATTCGTCTGATCAATGTCCTCTTTCACGAAAAGCTGGATATGAGATGGTATAGAAACGGCGTAAAAGCAAAGATTCAACCGCCGCCGAAAGTCCCAAGAACGTCCAAAAGCGCTTTGCCTAAAAAAGCGAAAAAAGAGCTGATCTATAGAAGAGTCAATCATATTTTGAAAGACGTTGAAGGATTTGACGAATACGAATTTTTTGAAGAACCGTGCAAAGATCTTAGAGACGTCGGAGAATCAATTGATTATAATCCCGAGACGTATGAAGAGCTGGCTTTTTTAGAGGACTATACGTTCGTCAATCCGCCGGCAAATGACGCCTTGTGCGACTTCTACGAGCGGCTGTACTTCGCCCTGACGGACAAAAAACATCGAAAAGGCGTTTTGGTTGTTGGTCCGGAAATGACGGGGCGCTCCTATGCCATTGAAACGGTTCTGCAAACGATACAGCGCAATGTCAATTACAGGGTGAACGAGGATAACATTCTTGTTAGCCGTAACAGAAAGCATTATTACAAAGTCTGGAAATTAAGCGGTTCTGGCATTATATCAGGCATGTCTGTAGTCGGTAAATGGGAAGCGCGTACAGACGCCATTTTTTCATTTGCCGCTAATAACGACCTGATTCTGTATTTTGAATCGTTGATAGGATTAACGGAAGCGGGAACGGATGAAATGAGTTCGTTTAGCGTAGCGGACGCTCTGTTGTCCTATATGAAAGAAAAGAAAGTTCGCGTTGTTTCCAAAATTTCGCCAACTCAACTGGTTAAACTTCGAGAACGCAACCGTTCCTTTGTCAATCAGTTTGAAATACTGACAATGCCGGCGTTAAAACCGGAGGAACTATTGCGTATCTATATCCGCAAGATTCAGGATTGGAGAAGGATTGACGATGACGACCGTTCTCCATTTGAAAACATTCCGTTTATAAGTCATCTTGTTGAATGGACCAATCCTGACGCCGGCGCTCCCGGAAGCGTTTGTAAATGGCTGGATAAGATTTCAGACCGCCCTTCAAGCTCCGTTCAAGACCGTCTTTTATCGCAGATTGGCGCCAATTTCCCGTTGTTGAAGAACGAACTCAGCCCCAACTACGAGGAAATCCACGAGAGTCTTTCCAAGCAGGTTATAGGTCAGGAAGAGGCTGTTGACGCGTTGACGAACTGGACGCTTAAATTTCAGGGGCTTTTGTCTGATCCGGGACGTCCTGCCGCCTCGATGCTCTTTTTAGGTCCGACCGGCGTTGGAAAAACGGAATCCGCCAAGGCGGTTGCCCGATTTCTTTATAACGACGACAGTCATTTTCTCCGTTTTGACTGCAACGAATTGAATTCCGCCTACGCGGTTTCGCAGCTCATTGGTTCCGCCCGACACGAGGGAACGCTGACCAATGCCGTGCGGTTGGAACCGTTTAGCGTTGTCCTTTTTGACGAAATCGAAAAAGCGCATCCTGCTTTCCACGATCTGTTGTTACAAATACTCGGCGAAGGACGTTTGACGGACGGCAAAGGTCGAACGACGTCTTTCAAGAATTGCTTTATCATTCTTACTTCCAATTTGGGAGCCAATCAGACAGGACGCTTTACCGGTTTTGGAGATATTTATCAAAACGACAGAGATATTTATTTCAAGGCTGTTGAGCGCTATTTCAGACCGGAATTTGTCAACCGTCTGGATATCGTTGTTCCGTTTAATCGCCTGGGTTATTCAGAACTGGAAATTATTGCCCGGAAGTATGTAAATCAAATCCGTTCCAGAGAGGGATTTCAAAAACGCAAGGCTCTATTATCGATTTCGCCGTCCGCTTTGGACTGGCTGGTTCAGCAGGGACACGATCCCAAATACGGCGCCAGACAGACTCAGCGCAGTCTGGAGCGAATCCTGGTTGAACCGTTGTCCGCCTTTTTTGCTCAAACGTCGTGGGATACGATTTCTGTTATTGACGTCGGCTGTGAGAATGACAAACTCACGTATGCCGTCTCTTCGCTTGTTACAGAGAAACCGCAGGGAACGAATATTTCCCGGTACTCCCTCAACTGTTTAACATACGATGATTTCCAAACGTTTTATAACGCTTTTTTGGATATGAAAAAGCGAATCCTGGGTTTGTTCCCGCAAAAGGATTATGAGGAGAAAGCCTTTAATTTGAAAGATATGGATGACGTTAGTCTTTTACGATTCAGGGTTAAGGAAGAACTTGATCGTATTGACAGACAGGAATTTGTTGCAGATTCTTCAGAATCTGACAACTACGGTTACGATGAATTTGCTTCTCAATCCGCGTTTCGGGAATTGAGTAAGGTATATGATAAACTAAATTCCTATGTGTTTCTGGATGAAGTTCCCAGAGGCGGACGATACAGAGACATCAAAATTCCTGTTATTAAGCGTCTTTCACCCCATGAATGGCAGCTGTTGCTGGACAGCGAAAGCGGCTATTATCCGGATTTTTCTGCGAAACTGGCGGAAGTGGAATACATACATATGCCGTATTACGACGCATTGAAGCGATGCGCCAGATTAAATCAGTTGTTTAAGTCCGGTTTTCCACAACAGGAAGACGCTTTGATTCTGTTCTTTTCTACTGGCGGGTTTGATTATGATGAGCGCTTTGGCTCGTCTAACGATTGGGATATGAAGGATAGCGAATTTTTTACGGATAAAGATTTAGAAGATCCGGTAATCTGTGAAATTGCCCCAATGATTGGCAGAGACCTTTGTTCCTTTCATACGAATAAAGTGATGTATAAATCGACCCGTCATGGAATGATGAAATATCTTCATGTTCGCGGGTTGCACGCCTATCAGACGCTATCGAAAAAGATGACAGGCGTTTACGTCATATTCGATGATGGAATTCTGACCAGAGCGGATTCTGTGGTAGTTTTAAACCTGGATTCAGAACGTCAAACCCCTGAAGAATGTATCGAGGAGTTTTTGGATTCCAGACCGATTGTGTGGAAAAACCTTCGATTTATGTGTATGTGCCGTTATGTATATGTGGACTATTATGAAGAAGGGGACTATGAAGATTATTTCGAGATACCACCGGAATTTCAACAAGCGTTTTCCAAAATCGGGATCAATATCGAAAACAATTCGGATGAGTAACTGTCAAACAAGCCGTCAAAGAGAAAAACATTTATTTTAACGCCTATAAACTTTTATCGTCATGCTACCTTAAAAAGCATAAAAATACCGATTATCGTTTGGGATGATGGAGAGAATTCCTATTGCAAACTGATCTTTGTGCCTGATTTTTATCCGGATGACGCCAGTTGTGCAGTTGCTAAACATGCCAAGGACGCTAAAAACGCTTTGCGTAAAGCGGTACAAAAGATATGCGATCAAAAAGATAAATGCTGGGATGAATATGAATCGAACTTAACCATTCATTTGGGAACGTCTCGCGTCAAAACAAAACCGACAATTGCCTATCCGGAGAAGAGTTTTCCGTCTCCTTTTGCAGTTGAAGTCAGCGTACCGTACGTTTGGCGTCAGGATGTAGTTGGAGTTGTTGACGTTGAATTCCCCGTTTTGGGCTATTCGACTTCTTTTTCCAGTTCCGCATATCTTCGTCAGGAAATAGACATGTTTCTCAGACAGAAACTCGATTCCGTTGACGACGCTTTTATTTACAACATGAAAGATGTTTGTAACGTTCGTCTGGATCAGTTTCATGTTTCTGTCAAACCGCCTAAAAAACATCAGCTTTCCGTTCAGGGAATTTCTTTTCAGGAAGACGGTCCAGGATTTTATGATGATGGAACGCTTACCAATACAGTTATCGAATTGACGCCTGCGTATATCAGAAGGAACTACAGCGCTGCTTGGGAAATGGAAAATTCCGTTAATCGGCTGTCGAGTGAACTCTCTGAATCGAGTTCGTCGATTGTTTTAGTTGGTCCTTCCAGTTGTGGAAAGAGTACGGTTTTGGTCAATGCAATTCGCAAATCAGATTATCGCTTTTGGCTTTCCAATGATCGGCGGCTGGTTCAGGGAACAAAATGGCTGGGCGAATGGCAGCAGCAGGTTAAACGCATCATTGACACATTGGCTGGCGTTCAGGGAATTTTGTGCATCGAGAATTTGGCTCAACTGGTTGAGAACCCCGATGAGGCGGAATCGAGTCTGGCGGCGTTCTTTATTCCATTTTTACGAACAAAGCAGATTCGAATGATTGGGGAAATGACTCCCGAAGAGTATCAGAACATGAAACATCTGTTGCCGGAATTTATCGATTTATTCGAGCCGGTTTACGTTGATTCGCTTTCATACGCGCAAGGACGGTCAATGTTAACGAGTATGAACAAAGATTTTTCACGAACTCATGGTTCATACCATATTGAAGAGGACGTTGCAGCAACGGCAGCTCACTTGTTTCATCGATTTTACGGAGAATCGGCGTTTCCCGGTCAGGCGGCGCAGTTTTGGCGCAAAACGATTCCTGCTCATTATCGCAAGAAAGAACCGTATACGACGGACGTCCTCTATGACGACTTCCTGACTCATACCGGCATGCCACAGTGGCTGTTTCGTAACGAAATGACGTTGTCGTACAGCCAGATTTTTCAGGAACTGTCACAACGAATTATTGGTCAGCCGGATGCGTGCGCCGCCGTGGCGAATGTGATTCTTCGATTCAAATCCGCAATGAACAATTCCAAACGTCCAATCGGTTCGTTCCTCTTTTGCGGTCCAACCGGCGTCGGAAAAACGCAGATGGTGAAAACCATGACCCAGTATCTGTTTGGAAATCGATCGGTTAATCAAACAGACGAAAAAATGCCAGACCGGTTTGTTCGCCTTGATATGAGCGAGTACTCGCTGCCATGGTCGGCTCATTTGATACTGGAAAAGCCGGACGGTTCGCCCAGCAAACTGATCGAACAGGTGCGTCAGAATCCGTTTTCCGTGGTTCTGTTTGACGAAATTGAAAAGGCGGACAGCAGCGTATTTGACGTCATTCTTAACCTTTTGGACGAAGGTCGCCTGCAGGATCGACAGGGTCGGGTTACGAATTTCAAGAATACTATTATTGTCATGACGTCCAACCTGGGAAGCCAAAGTAAAGACAGTCATGGCTTTCTCGCCAACGATAACGCCAAGCGGGATGCGGATGTTCCCGAAAGCTCTATGCAAGCCAATGACGGTCAGATTTCAGGAACGCTGGATATGGACAACGAGGGCGATTCCGCTCTTCAAAACAAATATCGTCGGGCTGTAGAACAGTTCTTCCGTCCGGAATTTTTCAACCGAATTGACAACGTTGTTGCGTTCAATAAGCTGGACAGGGGCTCCTCGAGAGCGATTGTTGAACTGGAACTGTCCGCTCTCAAAAATCGAACAGGAATTAAAGAACGCGGCATTGAGATTCAACCGACCCCGGCGTTAATCGACAAACTCATTGAACTGGGGTTTGACGAACAAATGGGCGCCAGACCTCTCCAGAGAATTATTGAGTCCAAAGTGGTGGCGTCGTTGGCTCAGTGGCTCATTGAAAATTCCGATGAGAATCATGTCAAGCTGACGCTGGATTGGGAATCCAAGGGCGTAACGATTTCCGACGTTTCGCTCATGGAAGACTCGAACGAATGTCAGGAGCCAGAGATTGTAAAAAAACTCCCAATAGCTGTCGCTAACACTGAACAAGAGCCTGCTTCCGTCCAGAAAACGCCCAAAAAACAAATACCGGGCGACCGCAAAGTTGAAACCGTCAACGGCGTGGAATTCGCATTCCGATGGTGTCCCGCTGGTACGTTCATAATGGGGTCGCCAACATCGGAAGAAGGACGTTGGGACAGCGAAAAGCAGCATCTGGTAACGCTGACTAAAGGTTTCTGGATGATGGAAACGGAGATAACGCAAAAGCAGTGGAAAGCTGTTATGGGGAACAATCCGAGTTACTTCATAGGCGACGATTTACCAGTTGAAAACGTTTCCTGGAACGACTGCCAGGAATTTTGCAAGAAGTGCGCTCAGCTTGGTTTGCCGGTACAGCTTCCAACGGAAGCGCAATGGGAATACGCCTGCCGGGCAGGCAGTACAACGGCGTATTTCTGGGGTAACGCTTTGAATGGCGACAAGGCGAACTGCGATGGCAATTATCCATGCGGAACGACAACCAAAGGAAAATATTTAAGAAGGACAACGCCAGTTGGCAGTTACGCAGCCAACGCCTGGGGCTTGTACGACATGCACGGGAACGTGTATGAGTGGTGCCAGGATTGGTATGGAGATTATCCCAGCGGGAGTGTAACAGACCCGGTTGGACCTTCGAGTGGCTCCAGCCGCGTTATCCGCGGCGGCGGCTGGGACTACGACGCCAGGGACTGCCGGTCGGCGTACCGCAACTACTACGAGCCGGACGCACGCCACTACCTGGGCTTCCGTTGTGTTAGGTCAATAACCCGTCCGGAAAATTAGCGAATGTGTCGCGACCGAAGCCGAAACGCCCGCCCAAGGCGGTAGCCGGGCGAGGCGACGGCGAGGGCTGACACAGAGCATAATTTTCCGGAAAAATTTTTAGCAAAAAAACTAGAAGAATCTCCTTTGGCGCCATATTAATCTGTTAAAAACGCTTTAGCGATAGTTAATGGAAGGCGGTAATGGAGTTCGCCATCGGCGAACGGAATTATGCTTTCGCCGGAACGGCGAACAAATCGCCGCGCAGTGTGCATACCAAATCGACGAAGCGGACAACCTCCTCTGGATGTAGCCCGTCCTCGGGCTACTTGCTGGTACAACGGAAAACCTCTGTTGAGTGTTGACTGCGATGACAAGCCATCGCAGCCCGGGAACTCACGTTCCCGGCTCGCCTTCCGTGGGTTAAAACCCACGGCTACTGATATTGAACTGCTATGCGGTTCTAGCGGACGCTAAAGCGTCTATTCTCAACTCCTCCCTCCTCACTCCTCACTTCTAACTCACACCCCCTTCAAATTTTCACCAAAACAGTATAATATATATTGCGGTTCTGGTTTTGTATCCTAGGACGTTTTTATTACATTCTATTATATGAAAGGCTGTTATGCTTATTGTAAATCTCCCTAACGGCGATAAACTGGAGTTCTCCACCCCTGTCCAGGTCAAGGACGTTGCTTTGAAAATTGGTCCCGGTTTGGCTAAAGCGACAGTGGCGGCTTACGTTGACGACATGCTCGTCGGTACGGACTTTGTTCTCCCGGAGGACGGCGAAACGTCAATTCGTCTGATTACTAAAAAAGACCCGGAAGCGTTGGCGATTATGCGCCATTCCTGCGCTCATATTATGGCGCGCGCGGTCATGCGTCTGTACAAAGACGTTGAGCTGGCGTTCGGTCCGACGGTCGAAAACGGGTTCTATTATGATTTCGCCATGCCGAAGCCGATTTCCGAGGCGGATTTCGAGGCTATCGAAAAGGAAATGGCGAAAATCGTCAAGGAAGACGAGCCGTTTGAACGCATTGAAATGTCCCGCGACGAAGCGATTAAACTTCTCGAAGGAATGGGACAGAAACTCAAGGTGGAACATCTGCAAACGACGCTGTCCGACAAGGACGTCGTTTCGTTCTATCGTCAGGGAGAATTCGTCGACCTGTGCCGCGGCCCGCACGTTCCCAGCGCCGGGTTCTGCGCGTCGTTCAAGCTCATGTCGGTTGCCGGCGCGTACTGGAAAGGCGACGCCAACAATCAGCAGCTTACCCGTCTGTACGGCACGGCGTTTTTCGACAAGAAAGAACTCGCCGAGTATATTACCCGTCTGGAAGAGGCGAAAAAGCGCGATCACCGCGTACTGGGCAAACAGCTTGAACTGTTTACCATCGACCAGAACGTCGGCCCCGGTCTGATTCTCTGGCTGCCCAAGGGCGCGAAAGTCCGCCGAATTCTGGAAAACTTCCTCGTTGGCGAACTGGAAAAGCGCGGATATCAGCTGGTCAACACCCCGGTTGTCGGGCGAGTCGGTCTGTACAAGACTTCCGGGCATTATCCCTATTACGCCGACAGCCAGTTCCCGCCCATCGCGGTAGACGAAGACGACCTGTATCTGCTTCGTCCGATGAACTGCCCGCACCACATTATGGTTTATCAGACCCGTCCGCGGTCTTATAAAGAACTGCCGCTGCGTCTGGCAGAGTTCGGGAACGTCCATCGATACGAGCAGTCCGGCGAGCTTTCCGGCTTGACCCGCGTTCGTGGGTTTACTCAGGACGACGCTCATATTTTCTGTACGGAAGATCAGGTGGAAGACGAATTCCGCCGATGCCTGGAAATGACCGTGTTCGTTCTCAAGACGATGGGATTTACCGATTACAAAGTTCGTCTGTCGTTCCGCGACCCGGCGTCGGACAAGTACGTTGGCGACCCGGCAAACTGGGACAAGGCGGAAGCGGCGCTGAAGAAAGTCTGCGAGTCGATGAACCTGCCGGACTTGTCAATCGCTCAGGGCGAAGCCGCGTTCTACGGTCCCAAAGCGGACTTTATTGTAACAGACTGCATCGGTCGTCAGTGGCAGCTGGGCACGGTTCAGCTGGACTACAACCTGCCGTCGGAACAGCGATTCAATCTGGAATACATCGGCGCCGATAACCAGCCGCACCGTCCGGTTATGATTCACCGTGCGCCGTTCGGCTCGTTTGAACGGTTCTTCGGAATCCTGATCGAGCATTTCGCCGGCGCGTTCCCGCTGTGGCTGGCTCCGGAACAGGTTCGAATTCTGGTCGTCAGCCAGAAGTTTGAAGAGTACGGCAAACAGCTGGAAGAGAATCTGCGTCAGGCGGGACTTCGCGTTACAGGCGACTACGACCCGGAAAAGATCGGCGCGAAGATTCGCAAAGCCCAGATGGAAAAGATTCCGTACATGCTCATTATCGGTCAGAAAGAGGCGGACGCCAACAACCTGTCCGTCCGCTGCCGAGTCCGCGGCGACCTTGGCGCCATGACCTTCGACGAATTCGTCGCCCAGGCGAAGAAAGAAGTCGAAGAAAAGACGATCGTCAAGGCTAATGAGTAATTAGTAATGAGTAATTAGCAATTGGCGCAAGCGTTCGTCTATGGTGAGCGCTTGCGCGGGGAGTGCGGCGCCCATTGGCGCCGCCTTGTCCAAAGCCCTGCTGAAAATCTATTTCGCAGTCGAAAACGCTTCTGGATCGCGGACGTAAGTCCGCAACAGAAAAAGCGGAAGCCTCCAAAAATCTCGAGATCGCGGCAGCCGCTCCGTCCCGCTGGATCGCGGCTGTATCAGCCGCCGAAGAAATTTTAATCATAAAGAACACAAAGAACACATAGAACACAAAGAAACAATCGGCGATAATACGTATTCTCCGCAGACTCCCCCCGGTTTGCCTACTCTTCCGGCGGAAGCGGCGGGTTATCTTGACGATTGTTTCTTATTCTTTCCAGCGCCTCTTTTCTCTTGTCTTTTTGATGTTTATATATTCTGATTCGACGCGCATAATATATACTAAGCCGACGAATTAGAACATAAAAGAAGATTAAAAGGATTACATAGGGATCAATACAAGGAATAAAGAAAAACAAAACACAATACAAAATACAACATTCAGTAATAAAGAAGCCTAAAAAAGGAAATCCTTGAAGACCCTCTATCCATATATCGTATATCAGAGGGAATATTCCTAACATTACAAAATAAAGATAAATATGAACAAACTCACCAATAAAACTGTCATGAAATTGATTGCAAACGCGACTAAGCGTTATTTTCCGAGAATTTTCTCTGGAATTTACTATACTTTTGTTTTTGGTTCTTTTTTGTTCAAAGTAATCATAAATTAAAATTCCAATTAGAATGAGTGGAATTAAATAAATACTGATTAAAACAGATATTGTATATAAAGAACATGGCATATAACTCAGAGACCAGTTTATTTCTACTCCATAACAAAGACATATGCGATGAAGGTTACGATAATGAGTAATTAAATGGCAGACCTCAAATGCCAATACAACAATCGGCAACAGACACGTGTATATTGTCATAAACCGTTCCCAGTCAGACGGTCTTCTTTTTTTGTGGTTTCTGTTTTCGGCTGTTGTTTTGTTGTTTTCGGTTTCCATATACGTTATTAAACCCGAATTAGAATAAAAGTCAATAGTAGATAGATTATACGTTGAAATCGGAGGGAAACGTTGTGCGTAGAGGCGCTTGCGGCGGAAGCCTCCAAAAAACTTTTTCGCAGAACAGCCCCTCTGACCCGCTGGATCGCGGCTGTATCAGCAGCCGAAGAATTTTTAACCACAAAGAACACAAAGAACACATAGAACACAAAGAAACAATCGGCGATAATACGTATTTTCCTGCGGCTTCCCCCCCGGCTCGTCTACTCTTCCGGCGGAAGCGGCGGGTTATCTTGACGATTTTTTCTTATTCTTTCCAGCGTCTCTTTTCTCTTGTCTTTTTGACGTTTATATTTTCTGTTTTGAAGTACAAGCCGATGTATTAGAACATAAATGACAATAGCTAGAATGACATAGATAACAATCCAAGGACAAAAAAGTAAACAAGCATATCCTTTCACTAAAAAACTGCTATGTATGTCAATTCCTTGTAAATTCAATAATAATATATTTACTTGGGGAATTATTCCTATCATTACAAAATAAAGAAAGATGTGAATAACCTCGCCAATAAAACTGTCATGAAATTGATTGCAAACGCGACTAAGCGTTGATTTCTGAGAATACTTTCTGGAATTTACAATACTTTTATTGACGGCGCTTTTTTGTTTAAAGAAATCATATATTAAAATACCAATAAGAATAATTGGAATTAAAAAAAAACTGACAAAAACAGATAAATAATATAATGCAACTGACAACCAAACAATAGACTTAATTATTTCACAAGAGACAGGATCACAAAAGACAGGAAAACAACAGACTAATACCACCAATACAACAATCGGCAACAGACACGTGTATATTGTCATAAACCGTCCCCAGACGGACGGTCTGCTCGCGTTGTTGTCGTTTTCGGCTGTTGTTTTGTTGTTTTCTGTTTCCATATTAGTTATTAAACCCGAATTAGAATAAAAGTCAATAGTAGACAATTTATACGTTGAAATCGGAGGGAAACGTTGTGCGAGGGAGCAAGAAATAAAGCGGCTGACACAGCCGCGATCCAGAGGGTCAGTTGGATTGCCGAGTTCAAAGTTTTTTGGAGGCTTCCGCCGCAAAGCGCTCGCCGATTGTTTCTTTGTGTTCTTTGTGTTCTTTGTGGTAAAATTTTCTTCGGCGGACTTACGTCCGCGATCCAGTAAGATGTTCGGTTTCGTCGCAGTACGTGTACGGGTCGTTGGACAAGGCGGCGCCTGTAGGCGCCGCATTCCCCGACGGGCCCCGGCTCGCTTACTACAGTTTCTGGGCGCCAACTTGACGGCAAATCCGTCAAGGAAAAGTTTCTCTGATTATTGGACTTTTTCCTTGACAATTCGTTTTGAGTTGGGTATAATAACGAAAAACTGGCTGTTGTTCGCCAGCGTTTGTTTCCCCCTTTGCTTTCCAACCGATTATGTTTTCCCGATTCTTTCGCTCTTTGTACAACCGGTTAACGTTCCAATGGAAAGTAACGCCCGCGCTGTTTCCCGGCGAACGTCAGGTTATAGACGAGCTGTTTTCTGTTCTTGAAAACGAGTTCCCCGGCAATAATTTCAATCTGGACGGAAAACAGTATCGACGAATCGCGTTAGGGGAAAACAGGCGACTGTCTGCCAGCGAGACGAAAAAGTTTAACGGTTACGTTCTGCAAATTGGACCTCCGATAGCGTTCAACTCGGAATTAGACGGCAGTTTTATCGCTCCGGATATGGCTTTTACGACGTCGGACGGCGAGGAAATGCGGTTTTCTTTTGGAATCGATTCTTTTGGACTGGTCGCTTTTCTGGCGTTCATGTTTGATAAACCGTCCAGCGATTACATGAAACTCTCTTTATGGCAAGCCGCAGACAAGGACTCGATTCGACAGTCGCTCGTTTGCTCTGTCAACGAGCTTGCCAACCATCGTTTTCAATCGGATAACCTGAATTTGGCGCAGTCTTTCGCCGACGTTTTCTCCATTCAATTTCAGCCGACGGATATAACCCGCATTAAATCGTTCAAGCCGCTGGACGAAGAGACGATTGAACAATTCGAGCGGCAAGAGGGCGTCTTCTTGCCGGAAGATTACAAAAAGTTCCTCTCGCTGACCAACGGGCTGCTTGTCTTTCACGACGACTCGCGAACGTTTTCTGGAACGTATACGGTACTCAACGGCATTCCAAACAAAACCGAAAC
>JAFSMW010000117.1 GCA_017447745.1 Thermoguttaceae bacterium | reverse complement strand
GGGGATCGGGTACGGGTCAGTTCCAATCACGTCGAAGGTGGGAATGTACGACCGAATTTGCTTGTACTGATACAGCACAACCCACGTCGGACGTCCCGGGTCAAGCTCCTCGCACAAATCCCGATGTTTCGTCAGCGGATCAAGCATCGACAGCGGCAGCTCGTCGTTTATGTACCACCCAATAATAGCGGGATGGTCTTTGAACTCGTTGATTTTCTGCGCCGCCATTTGAATTCCCTGCTCGTCAGAATTGGAGCGCAAGCCGACGTAGAAATCTTTGACGCTGTAAATGCAGCGGATGTTTTTCTGATGTAACAAGTCCAGCGATTCCCGGGTTAACGTATGGTACGGCATGAGACAGTTGAATTTGGAGTCCGCGTAAATATCCAGCTCTTCCGGCTTGATTCCGCCGAAATACATGCCCAGCGGGAAAAACGGTTTGCCGTCCACGATAAACCGGCGATGTTCGTCGATTCGGGTTTTGTACGCTGGGAACTGGTCGTACTTGGTCAGCGTTTTGGAAATCGTTTCCGGCTTTACGGAAATCGGGTTGACGGTTTGATATTCCAGCTTGTACTCGCCGACTGGCAGGGCGTCTGAATCAATCGTGAACTCGACGTAATCGTCCCCAACGCGCGACGGCGCCAGGACGAGGTTCTCTTTCAGATTGGCGCCGGAAACGACCAGCTGTCCCGGCGATTTGGTCAGGTCAATTTTATAGAACCGGTTATTGATCCCCACAAACGCTTTGACTTCGCCGCCGACTGTCATGTGACGATACCGGTTTGTCGTCATGGCAGAGAAAAACGTCGGGATGTACGATTTGATTTCGACGTCGTCGAACCATGCTGTTCCCGTCGCGCCCTGAGTGCAATAGCACGTAACGTGAACAGAGCCTTCTTTCGCCTCGGGGGGAACTTCCGCAAACGTGGAAATGCGCGTCCAGTCCGACGTCCCGGCAACTCCGCGGGCGTACGCGCCGCCAAGCCATTTCCCGGTTTGAGCGTCCGACCATTCCATGCAGATAGCGGCTTTTCCGACTTTCAGGTCTTTCGTTTTTACCCAGACGGAGAAAACAGCCGCTTCTCCCGGCTTGACGTCAACGGTTTGAGAACACAGCCGATATCGGTTGGCATCGTCGTTGACCCATTTCATCGACGCCGACCCGGTATGTGACACTGTGTCGTCGAAAGAGTAAACGTTGCGATCTCCATGCCAGCTTTGCGGAACCCCGTTGTCGCCCGCGGTCTCAAAAGACGCGTTAGCGACGTCGTACGTTTTTTCAGCAGCTTGACCGCCTGACGCGGCTGCAATGAGAATCGCAGCGCAGACCAACGCCGCTATGAATCGGAATTGCATCCAGCGGCAGAGAACAGATTGATTGTGGTTCATAATTTCCCCCTTTGTTTGGATTTGAATTAAACAAACGGACTGACGTCTTTGCCGATACGCGCAAAGACGTCTTTTATTAGGTCATTATACAACAATCGATAATGAACGTAAATACCCCCTGGGGGCGGATTATTATGGAGAGCGACGGCTTGCCGTCGCTTTTCCATAATAAACGTAAAGAACCATAGAAAAAGTAATTCGTGCCAGTAACGCATGAACAATATCGATATTTAAACGAATATCTAATGTCCTGGCGTTATTGGCACGAATATTATTTATCGAGGTTCGCGACTGTATTGGTAATGAAAGCGACGGCAAGCCGTCGCACTCCAAATTTTCGGCTGTGTCGCAGTCGTTGAGCGGGTTATTGCATTTTTCTGAATTATTATTACAATTACAGGAAGAATTTTCTCGAATCGGTTTTGAGCATATTTCCCTTTTCAGGAGCGTTATTATGAAACACCGCATTTTTCTTTTGAGCGTTTGTTTGATGATTGTTACAAGCTTTGCTGGCGTCAGCTGCAAAGCTGACGGTTCTGACAGCCCCAAATATGCAGAGCGCTTGTATCGGTTGGGGTTTAACGACGAGTCCATTGAGCGTTTTGAACAAATGTTTCAAACAGGGGAATGCGATTTTTCATACGTTTCTCCCGTTGTTGGCAATAACGTTCTTCATTATGCTGTGATAACAGACGACCTGAATCGAGTCAAACAACTTCTGGAACGCGGAGCAAATCCTAACGTAAAAAACCGTGAAAATGTAACGCCTTTACGTTTTTCCATCCGAAACGGGAATCTCGAACTGGTTAAATTGCTCGTCGGACGCGGCGCAGACGTCAACGAGAAAGATATATTTGAAATAAACGCCTTGCACGAAGCCGCTCGAAGCGGCAATCTCGAAATTGTTCAATGGCTGATCAAACAGGGACTGGACGTCAACGAAAAAAATAATAGACAAATGACCGTCTTGCATTACGCCGCCGAAAGCGGAAATCTGGAACTGGTTCAATGGCTGGTCAAACAGGGGCTGGACGTCAATGCAAAAGACAATTCGAACTATACTGTCTTGCATAGCGCCGCTTATAGCGGAAACCTCGAATTAGTTCAATGGCTGGTCAAGCAGGGGCTGGACGTCAACGCAGCAGACAGTTTAAACGGAACCGTCTTGCATAGCGCCGTTCGAAGCGGGAATTCGGATATGGTTAATTGGCTGATAAAACAGGGAGTAGACATCAACGCAAAAGACGCTATGGAATACACGGCTTTGCATTCCGCCGCCGATTATGGCTATCTCAAAATTGTTCAGAGCCTGGTCGAACAAGGCGTGGACGTCAACGAAGAAAGCTTTTTCGGAAATACGGTTTTGCATATTGCCGTTGATAATAACAATCTCGAAATGGTTAGATGGCTCGTTGAACACGGAGCCGACGTCAATGCAAAAGACTGCGAAGGGAAAACGTCTTTGTTTTTTACCGCCGAAATTGAAAATCTCAAAATGGTTCAGTGTCTGGTTGAACATGGCGCAGACGTCAATGCAAAAGACAAATACGGACAGACCGTCCTGTTTTACGCCGTTGACGAGGAAAGTTCAGAACTGGTTCAATGGCTAATTCAACATGGAGCAGACGTCAACGCAAAAACCGAAAATGGAAAGACGCCCCTGCTAATTGCCGCTGAAAACGGCTTATTAGAATTGGTTAAAAAACTGGTTGAACTGGGCGTAGACGTCAACGAAAAAGACAATGACGGCAGATATGCTTTGCATTACGCCGCCGAAAGCGGAAATCTGGAACTGGTTCAATGGCTCGTGGAGCAGGGCGCTGACGTCAATGCAAAGGACGAGGACGGAGATGCCGTCTTGCATTATGCCGCGCGAAGCGAGAATTTGGAATTGATTCAGTGGCTGGTTAAGAAGGGGCTGGACGTCAACGCAAAAGGCAAATATCAATTGACCGCCTTGCAAATTGATGCTCATTACTGGAATCTGGAACTGGTTCAATGGCTTGTAGAGAACGGAGCGGACGTCATCGCAGACGCTTTGCTTTCTGCCGCCGAAAGCGGAACTCTGTAACTGGTTCAATGGCTGGTTGAGTAGGGCGCAGACGTCAAGGCAAAAGGTCAGTACGGCGAAACGATTCTATATAAAGCTATCAGCAGCTATAATTTGGAGTTGGTTCAATGGCTCGTGGAACAGGGTTTGGACGTCAACGAAAAGAGTTGCTATTGGAGCATTG
>JAFSMW010000116.1 GCA_017447745.1 Thermoguttaceae bacterium | reverse complement strand
CTTAACGGATTCTCTCAACTGTTCGTCCGTCTGGCAGGTCAGGTCAGCGTCGCCCATCCAGCTTTTTCCGTCTGACTTGAACTTGGAATAGAAGTAGAAAACGGGGCGTCCGTTGAACTCTTGCAGTTTCAGTTCCGCCGTTTTACCTTTGAGTGTCGGATTGACGGTTGCCGTACAGGGGTTTTGTAACAAAATCCCGTTGTAAACCAGCTGACACATCGGGACGGTTCGTTCAACAAGCGGCATTTTGGACGGGTCGATAATATCGTTGAACGTGGCGTAGAGACAGTAGTCCAGATTGGAAACGACGTGGTCAAAGGCGCCTTCCGAGCCGACGGCGCCGAAGTTCTTTTGTCCCTGCGCGAGAATCTTTTTCCAGTACTCGACGCACTGTCGTTTATTGAGCGGGTGATTCTTGTCCCAACATTCGCGCGGCGCAACGGTCGAAATGACGTCGATGTAATGCACGCCGCGAAATCCCAGCTGCGCTATGCGGGGCAAGTCGCTTTGCGTATAGCGTTCATAGACGGGCTTGGGGCACAGATTGTACATTCGCCCGCCGCCCCAGGTCGTCTGCGGGTGATTGAGCGATCCGTCCCGATTGACAAGGCACAAATCCTCGTTCCACGAATCGGCAATGGAGTACCCGTCGGTGGAATTGGTGTGACACGTTATCTGATAGCCCATCGACTGCGCTTTTTGAATGAGCGCTTTGAGTTTTTCCTCGCCGCCAAGGCGCGGGTCAACGGGGAATATCTGCGGGTATCGGCCGTCGTGCCCGCCGATATTCCAGCCGACCAGACAGAATTCCGCCTTGTCGATTCCCTGACGCTTGAACTCGTCGAGGATGTCGGCGACGCGGTCGAAGTCGATTACGACTTTCATTTCCGGCTCGGTTTCCGGCGTCTGCTCCGCAACCGGCGAGGGAACCGGCTTCCAGCCCAGACGGAGCCGAACTTCAACCGACTCGACGGCGTACTGCAGTTCCGGATTGTTTTTGACTCGTTCCGCCAACGGGCAACATTCCCGCCGGTCAAGCTGATATTGACGATACCGCCGGGCGACGTCAGAATACGTGGCTTCACGCCCGAGCGGGTAGACGTCAATAATAACGTCCTCGTACGGCTTGACGCCGTTGAACGTAAAGCGCAGGCTGAGCGAGTATTTCCCGTCTTTGAGCTGAACCTGCGGGCGGTAATCGTACGGCATCCCCTTGACGACAACCAGACAGCAGCCGGCTTTCGGCGTTTTGAGTCCCAGCATCGGCATGGGAACGACGCCCGGCGAATACAGACCATCCGGCTGATCGCGAAACGTGATAAGCTGTCCTTGCGACAGGACGAAAAAGCCGTCGTCGCCGACAGACGCTTTGGCAAACGGCGAGCAGACGTCAAGATACTTTATATCCGTCCCCACTTCCGCCGGGGTGATTCGGATGCGATAATAATCCTCCTGCTGAACCGGGGAGACGAACGACAAACTGACCGAGCCGTCCATTTGCGTCCAGCGATAAATAACGCAATCCTTTTCCTGTGCCTGACAAACGGTCAATTGAAGGAAAAGGATTACGAGAGCAAAAAATCGAGTTTTATTCATGGAAATAAATCAGGAATTTTTCTGTGAATTGTTCTTTCTTCTCAGCCAGAACAGACCGGCTGTTCCGACAAGCAGCAGCGCCCAGGTCGACGGTTCAGGAACGCTGTTATCAACGTAAGCGCCGGTGATGGTAAACGTTGTACCATTCGGTATGACGGTCAAGCCTGTGAAGTCATTGGATCTCAAGGCGTTGAAGATAGTTTCTTCGTCAATTCCATCGGTCGCGGTAATGACCGCTTCAAAAATATCGCCATCAACCAGAGAACTGTTTTCCGCTAACGCGATCTGAATAATCGCGCCTTCTTCAAGAACAAACGTTCCATAGACGTTGAGGATGTCGTTGTCTGTTGGAGCAGGACCGGCAACTTCCATTAAAAGCGTTGAGCCAGAACGCATAGTAAGCGTTGCCAACGCGGCATCCAATTCTGACCCGTCAAGGGTCAAGACGCCAACGGAATTGCCCGGCGAGAGGGTTGCGCCAGCCATGACTTCCATAGGGCCTTTGTAGTCGCCTTTGAAATCCAGTTCGCCAGCGTTCACAGTAAACTTATCGGCGGCAAACTGCGTTCCGTCCGCTTTGATCTTGAGCTGTCCCTCGCCCGTCTTGACGACGTTTCCGCCAGTAAGCGTTACATCGTCGGAGAACGTCAGCTGCTTTGAATTGCCACCCTCGACGTTATATACCAAAGTCGTGTCGTTGTCAAATTCCATTGGTCCGTTTACGTTGACGGCTTCTCCTGTCAGCTTCAAGGTTCCTTCAGAAACGGTTGTCTTGCCAGTAAATCCAGAGCGGTCTCCGGAAAGCGTCAGATCGCCTTTGCCGGTTTTGACCATCTCGCCGGAACCGGTAACGTCGCCGGTCAGAGTCAGCGAATAACCTTCGCCAACTTCGACAGTACCGTCGGCAACCATCTGAACGTTGTTGTCAGCTTCAACAGAAAGGTTGTCGCCGGAATCGAGCTTGATGCCCAGTTTGTAACCGCCGTTGACTTCCCAGTTTTCAACGTCAAGGGCTTCTTCGGAATCGGCGCGCCAGTACTTGCGAAGCCCAACGATGTCTTCGCCGGCGGTCGTTGCCCAGAGTCTGCCCGCTTCCTTCAAGCCGGCGTCGCTGAGGTGAATGGAGTTGCTTCCTTCGCCGCGAAGTTCTCGCGGGAACACGTCGGTGTCGACGCCTTCAAAGACCAGCGGGTCGTCGTCAATAACGCGATGTTGAGCGTTGGTAACGTTGCTGTACGCGGTTCCGTTGGAATCGGCAGAGGCAATCGCAACGCCCCACGGCAAATCTTCGTTGCCGGAATCGGTTCGAGTCCGTTCAATCAAGGCGTTGAGCATATTATAATAATTGTCTTCTGCTGTGCCTTTGTCGGATTCGCCCTGATGCCAGAGAATTCCAGCAAAGCCGTCGGCGTTTTCGTTAAGGAATTCCATCGCCGCCTGAAGGTTGCTGTAAATGCCGTTCCAGTCGTTAGCCCACTGCGTTTGACTCGTTCCGCCGTAGCCAACGGTGTACGTTCCAACGGGAACGCCTTCGAGGTCGGTCATTGTATCGGCAAAGGACGGCCAGGTTGATCCCTTGGAGCTGTTGTCGAGCGGGCCTTGCTGCGGGTCGGCGTTGAGCTGCCATTCGCCCGTCTTGGGATTGTACGCTAACGCCATGGGCGACGTCGACGCCTGACGAACGTCGCCGTAGTTGGTCGAGTTGGACTGTCCGGCGGTGATGAAGATTTCTCCTACGCCAACCTGTCCAGACTTTGTCGCGATGACGTTTCCGTTAGCGTCTAACGCCTGATAGTCAACGTTGTGCATGCCGGCGACAAGAGACGTTGTGCCGGTAAAGGTTCCGTCTGAATTCATCGCCAAATCGATCCAGTCTCCGCCGTCAACAGACGCCTGAAGCGTGTCAATTGTAACGCCGTTAGACGTTCTCCACGTACCGGCGAGTTTGACGTCGGCGGTATTGTTGAGATTTCTCTGGAAGAGCGAGTACTGGCTTGTGGTCAGCAAAGCGTCAACTTCGTGAACGAACGTATAAATGTTGGCAATGGCGTAACCGCTTTTGCTTTCGTCGAACGTCCAGTCCCGCTGAGCGTTGCTGGCGGTTGCAGAAGGATTCGGGTTGGTTCCAATGCCGTAACATTTAGTCCCGGAAAAACGGTTCAGAGCAAAAATCGTTTCGTTGGTTGCCAGCGAATGAACCTGCATGGATCCATAAGAATTGTTATCAACGCTGGTATACGTGTCGTTGATGTCGTAATAATCGCCGGATCCTGCATCAATGACGTTGCTCTTGTTTTGATTATAGCTGTGAGGCCAAAATTCCAAAAAGCCCTGTTTCTGCGAAATGGTTGTGTTGGCGGCGATTTGCGCTCCGGTGTTCGGGTCGGTAATGCGTCCCTGAGTTGAGGCGACGTTGGTTGTGATTTCCAGATTATTCACCTTTTGGTTGTAGAACTCGCCGGAATTCTTTGTGGGAACGCCAATCCGACCAATGTCGGTTGTCATGGCGTCGAACGAAACGAAGACGTAAGTCAGCGGATCGCTGGCGTTCTGAGCGTATTCCATATAATAGCCGACGCGGTCAAAGAGAATTCCCTGACCTTGCAGCGAGGCGACATTGTTGACGATGTCGTAGTTGATGTTGTTTGTTTGCCAGTTTGTTGACATTTGAGTCGTCAGACGCGCGCCCTGAACCATCGTGTATTCCGAACCGTTTGCAACGTTTGCCATGCCGGGCGCCAAAGCGGCTTCCGCCATGACGTACAGCGTTCTGTTGGAATACTGTGACGCGTTGGAGTTTACTCCCTGATCGCCATTGAAGGTGTAGTCCGGGTCGCCGTTACCGGTATTGTTGTTTCCGATTCCAAGATCGATTGTTCTCGAGGAAGAGGAAGCGGGGCCATTCCAGGCGTTAAGAGCCATAACGGTCTGCTGGTTTCCATAGTTGTGAATCTGGAAACTGCCGTAAGAACCGTTTGTCGGTTTGTCGCCAAAGTCGTATGATGAATCGCTGGCTCCCGTAATGCCGGCGGAATTCGGTTTTTCGTAAGTATTCTTCCACATTTCAATGTTGCCAGACAGACCCGTTCCGTTGACAACGCCGGCAACGTTGGACGAAACCGTCAAATTGTTGACCGTTGATTGCCGAACGGAACCGTCAAACGGCATGCCAATCTGGCTGACGTCGTTGGTCAAGGCGTCGTAAGAGGCATAGGCGTAATCCACGGAACCGTCGGCTTTTTCCAGCGTCATGTAATAAGCGACTCGTTTAAGAGGCATCCCAGCCAGGTCGCCCAAATTGTTGAGGTTGTTGACCGTGTAATTGTCAGCGCTATACGTTCCGTAGAGCGGGCAGTCCAGCTTGTAAACCAGGTGCATGTTGGCGGCTTCAGACTGAATCGCCGAGAAATGTTCCGCGTCCATGTCAGACAAAACCGGCTTGGCAAACGTATAAATGTTGGCAATGGCGTAATTCTTTTTATTTTCGTCAAAAGTCCAGTCGTACCCTTGAGCGGAAGTGTCCGGGTTATTTCCAATTCCAAACTGTCTAACGCCATTAAAATGATTCAATGCAAAAATCGTTTGCTGAGTGTCAACGGAATGAATCTGCATGGAACCGTGTCCTACGCTGGTGGCGTTTGCGTTATTGTCGTTAATATCATATTTATCAGCGCTGCCCTGAGAAATAACGTTACTTTTTCCGGCTCCGTAGTTGGACGGCCAGAATTCCAGATAGCCGGTATTGTGTTTTATCGTCGTATTGGCGGCAGCCTGCGTTCCCGTGCTGGGATCGTTGATCAAACCGTCTGTTGTTGTAGCGTTTGTCGTAACCTGAAGATTCTTGACGGTCTGCTGATAGAACTCGCCTGTTCCGTAGACCGGGACGCCGATTTTGGAGATGTCAGCAGTCATCGTATCGAAAGACGCGAAGACGTATTTCAGTTCGCTGTCGGCGGTTTGAGCGTATTCCATATAATATCCGACGCGGTCAAACGGACCGAGCGTCTTTTGCAGCTGAGCGACGTTGTTCGCAATATTGTAGTCAACGCCCTGATAATCCGCCCGCCATTCGTTTGACATTTGAGTAGTCAGTTTCGCGCCTTGAACGAGAACGTACTTGGAGGCGTCTGCAACGTTTTCCATACCGGGCGCAATTGCGGCTTCCGCAAGAACGTAAAGCGAACGGGTTTGATACTGTGAAGCGTTGGAATTCGTCCCCTGATCGCCGTTGAACGTGTAGTCGGGAGAACCGTAGCCAGTGTTGTTTCCAATTCCAATGTCAATCGTTTTGGATCCAGACGCCTGACCGTTCCACTTGTTGAGAGCCATAACCGTTTGACCTTCGCCGTAGTTGTGAATCTGGAACGAGGCGTAGGAGCCGTTTCTGGGCTGGTCGCCGAAATCGAATTCGCTTCCGCTTGCATTAGGAACGTTGGCGGAGTTGGTTTGCGTGTAGTCGGAATTCCACATTTCGATGTTGCCTGTAGAAATGTTCTTGCCGTTGACAACGCCCGAAACGTTAGACTGAACCGTCATGTTGCTGACCGTCTGCTGACGAACCGAGCCGTCAAAGGGCAAACCGAGCTGGGTTAAGTCGTTGGTCGTTGCATCGTAACCTGCGTAGGCGTAATCGACCGTTCCGTCTCCTTTGTCCAAGACCATGTAATAGCCAACTCGTTTGAGCGGCATGCCGGAAAGATCAGAATTGGATGCGTTATTGATAACGTAATTGTTGGCGCTGTACGTTCCCTGCAGCGGGCAGTCGAGCTTATAGAGCAGCTTCATATTGGAGACTTCGCCGGAAATGGCGGAGTAGTCCGACTCGCTCATTTGAGAAAAGACGGGCTTGGCGAAGATATCCATTTGTTTGACGTTATAAGACTGTGAATTAACGGCGAACGTCCAGTCCGCTCCCGTATTGGCAATATTGCTGTTTCCTATTCCCAGAGCTGCGTCTTCGGAAGCGTTGTTCCAGTTGTTGAACGCGAAAATCGTCGTTCTGTTTTGATAGTCATGCAGCTGCATAGAGCCATGAGTTCCATTCGACACCTTGTCGCCGAAATCGTAACCCGAGCGGTCTGTCGCGCTGCTGGCGTTTGGAATGCCTGCCGCATTGTTCTGCTCGTAATTGAGATACCAGAATTCTATGTTGCCCTGCGAAACGGAAGTTCCTGCTGTGTTGAGCAAAGGAGACTTGGCTTCGTAATACAGATTCTGAACGTATCTCTGCTGAACGTATTGATTAGAATGCACCGGAACGCCAATGCGCGTCAAATCGCTAGTAAAGGCGCCAAAAGACGCAAAGCAGAAATTGTCCTCGCCCAAATTCACCCGATAGGCAACCGATTCAATTGGACCCAGATTCAAATTCGAGTTGTTAACGGAATACGGAACTCCATTGACCTTAAAATTCGTGTAGTCCGGAATGTCAAGCGAGTAGATGTGGGAATACCCCATCGCTTCAATATCTTCGTTTGTCTTAAACGTCTGAGCAGACGCAACAAAGCAAACCGCGAGCGCAACGGCTCCCACAACGCCGGAAATGTATGTTTTCATTTTGTGTTATAAAATTAATATGAGTATACAAAACCCCGACTATATTTCGAGTTTATATTTTCCACTAGTTTAATATTATAACACATTTTATCAAAAAATGAACAATTTAGATAAGATTTTCCGAAAATTTTTAAAATAACGACAGGGAGGGAGAACGAAGTTTTAACAGTTCTTTATGTCAAATCGCTACTGCCTACTGCCTACTGCCTACTGCCTACTGCCTACTGCCTACTGCCTACTGCCTACTGCCTACTGCCTACTGCCTACTGCCTACTGCCTACTGCCTACTGCCTACTGCCTACTGCCTTCCCCCCTAATTCCCAAACCCCTTTAGAACTCTCAGGGCTTCTCGACCTGCGCTGTCGGGGTCGTCGACGTAGGGGTAAAGTTCGACGGTAACCCAGCCTTTATAGCCGGACTTTTCGATGGCGTTCAAGATAGGCGGGAAGTCGATAACGCCTTCTCCGGGAACGAGATGATGATGAACGCGCTGTTCGTTGATGTCCTCGATGTGGTAATGGCGCGTATGCTCTTTGAGCGGGTCGATCCAGTCGACGGGATTCTGTCCGACGCAGAAGGCGTGCCCAATATCGAAGTTCAGACCCAGACGGGGACTGTCGATGCGTTCGGCGAATTCCAGGTACTGTTCAAACTTCTCGATCAGCAGCTGCGGTTCCGGTTCGATGAGCAGGTCAACTCCGACTTCTTCCGCGACCTCAATGCAGGGCATGATTTCCTCATAGAAGACGTCGTACGCCTCCTGACGGGTCATGCCATCGGGAATCGGACCGCCGGGATTGGTTTGGATGTTCTTCGCGCCCAGCTGCGCCGCCAAACGCAGACATCGCTTTGTATGCTCTCGACGAATGGCGCGGTAGTCGGCAGACGGTTCAATCCAGGACGGGTGCCAGTACGGCTGGCGCGGGTCGGCAACGGCATTCATCATGAAAGCGTTGACGTTGGAAATGGCAAGCCGACATCGTTCGAGGACGTCGCGGATGTTGTCAATCTGAACCGGCAACAGCCCGGCGGGCCATGCGTGCGGGACGTCCGCCAGAAGTTCAATGGCGTGATATCCCAACCGGGAAACCTTCAAAACGGTTTGTTCGATAGTAAAATTACGGTAGGCGTTAGTACTGTAGGCGAATTTCATAGGGGTGTTCGGCGATTAATTTGTTATCGTTATTCTTCTTCGCGAACGGAAAATTCCAGTTTCCATTTATCGGGCGAATTGACGGACTGGCACCACAGTTCGAACATGCCCAGTTCTGTAACGACGGAATGAAACTGAATCGGGACGAAGTCGTCCTGAGCGTCTCCCGCTGGGGCAAGGGTCGTTTCCAGCGAGTCCGTTTCTTCCAGCTCGTCCGGCGACCAGTGGGTCAAAAGCGTTCCCGGCTTGTCTTCTTTTCGGGTGGAAGAGCTGAAGATTCTGAACTTTTCCTGCTGACCAACCGCCAGACCAATTTCCATCGCCGTAGACGGCACGTCTGTTTCGGTTCCTTCTTCCATTCCCATCGGGGCGACGCACAGCGCGTTCATCGGTCGCGGCATGCCGGGAAGCGCCAGCCCCGCCGTTTCGATCCCGACGTAGTATGAACGACCTGTTCCGCCCTTGATTCGAATTCCGCCGTTGTCTTTCGCCCATGCGTAGTAGGCGGCGCCCAAGGCGACTGAGTTGTCTAAATCGCTTTGCGCTTCCAAGAGATTAAAGTTTGCTTCTGACGATTCCCGGTTCTGGCTTGACCAAGACGCGATTGTATCGAACATCCGATTTTTCAAAACTTGCGACTTAAACACGCCGCCGTTAAACAGAACGTGAGTCGGGAAAGTCCCGTCAGAAAGGTGGTCTTGCAAAAACGCGCTTAAATGGCGTGTGATGGCCGCATCGGATTCGTACGGCAATCCCAGCTGACGGAATCCGCTGAGTCGATTTCGCTGCGGTCTGTCCGTTGAGGCGCATTGAGGGAAAAAGCCCTCCTGAAGCAGGTTAAGAATTTCGTCTTTGGTAACTTCAACGGAAACGTTTGACGCGAACAGCTTTCTTCCGCGCCCAGCAATGACAATCGTGTGAGATTTGGGAGCGTTGTCTGACAGAAGTCGCTCTTTGGCGTTTCGAGCTGCATGCTGCAAGGCGGCGTTTTGCCATGGATCTAGCGTAACGCCTTTTTCTGCAAACTTTTGCGAAGCGAAATACGCCGTTGCCAAGTCCATGTTGTCGCCTCCGACCAGCAAGTGGTTTCCGACAGCCAGACGGTTGAGAAACAGTTCGCCGTTTTCCTGTTCGACGTTGACCAGAGAGAAGTCTGACGTACCGCCGCCGACGTCGCAGACCAGCAGGACGTCGTCCTCATTGAGCTGCTTGCGCCATTTGTCGCCCGTCTTTGCCAGCCAGGCGTAGACAGCCGCCTGCGGTTCTTCCAGCAAAGTAAAGTTCTCCGGCAATCCCGCCGCCAACGCAGCCTCTCGGGTCAGCTCTCGGGCGGCAGCGTCAAACGACGCGGGAACCGTAAGAACAACCGTCTGCTCAGACAGCGGGGCTTCCGGGTGAGCGTAATTCCAGGCGGACGCCATGTGTTCCAAATAGCGTCTGGAAGCCTCAACCGGAGAAATCTTGACGATGTTTTCGTCCGGCTCCTGACCGCTGTTGAACGGCAACAGCGCGTCGTGTCGGTCAACCCGATTATAGCACAGCCACGACTTCGCCTTGTCGACAACCCGATGAGGCTGGGAGTCCGACAGACGCGTCGCCCACGTCCCGACGGCGTAATCCCGGTCTTTCGCCCACGGAAGACTGTACACGTCCGAGGTTTCTGAAGCCAGGTAGATAAACGACGGCAGCGACGTCCGCCCTTCAATCGTTGAGGCGTCGACAAGCTGGTCAATTAAAAACAATTTCAGATCAGGCGATTCGTCTGACTGTTCCGTATAAGCCAACACGCAGTTGGTCGTTCCGAGGTCAATTCCTATATAATACATATCAGCAGGGAGTTGTAAAAAATAAAAACAGACGCAACAGCGTTCTGCCAGAACCCGTTAGCGGTTCAATTTCTCAAATATTATATCGTTAAATCCAATATAGGGAAGGACGGCGGCGGAAAAACGACCTTAAATATGTCAAATAATAATATATTGAGAGGTATTTCCGTCTGTTTTCAAGAAATTTTTAAAAAATTTTTCTATTTTCCTTCGATGTATGGAATATTTTTACTTACTTATGCGTCTTATAGTAAGGCAAACAATCTTAGGGCAATGTTTGCAGAGGACAAGAAAAATATTTTCAAAAAATTTTTATTGAAGATTTCTTTGTAAATCCTGTTTAATAAAACACTTGTGGAAAATCTTATCCAAAGAAATTTTTAAAATTTTAAAAAAATAGGCTACAAAGACAAAAATGTAAGCTAGGTTGTATAGGCAAAGTGTATCGATAAGGTAAACTTTATCAACAGTCTGACATTTCAAATTAGCTTGACCAAGGGGTAAAAAGTTGAGTTAATGTCATCGCAGGTGCAATAATGTCAAGGCAGGCAGATAAATTAAAAACGTATATTTCGTTTAATGAGGTAAATTTGTGCATAACAATATAGAATCATCGGAACTAATCGGGCGTCCAGTATATTCAATTGACGATATCGATTATACTGCCGACCAAGCCGAATTAGAACAGGGATCGTGTTCGTGCCGACCTGACGGAGCGTATTCCATAATGGGGGCTAATCCGTATGATTCCATGGAAACGGATTCAGAACTCCCGTATGATTATGAGATCTCCGATTCTGAAGAGTTTACCGCAGATCAGCTCAAGAAAGCTCGGCAATTTGAAAAAGACGTCGATATTTTAACAGACGACCAAATCGACGATCCAATTCGGATTTATTTGACTCAAATGGGCGAAGAACCCATGCTCTCGAGAGAGCAGGAAATTCAGGTTGCAAAGCTTGTAGAGTGTCGTCGCAGTCATTTTTTCTGCTATTTGATTTCCAACGACTATTTTCTTCGTTATGCGATGGAAATTCTCGAAAAGGTCAACAGCGGAGAATTGCGCTTGGACAGAACGTTGGAAGTTTCTGTAACCAATGCAGAAACCAAGTTTCGTTACGTCAATATTCTCGAACCGAATCTGATAACTCTTCGCAGTCTGGTAAAGCGGTCTGAAGAGCAGTTCAAAATCGCGTTTAACAAGTCGTACTCTTCCAGGCGTCGACATGACGCATGGAAAAAAATGGTGTTCATTCGATTCAAGGCGGCGCGTCTGATTGAAGAAACGGGTTTACGAATGGAGCGTCTGGAAGAAGCCATCCGACAATTTCGGGAAATTGCCGATAAAATGGAGTATCTTCAAAATCAGATTCAATCCTGCAAAAACGACCCGAAAAAGGAACAGTTTTTGAAAAGTCTGCGGGAAGAGCTTCAGTATTTTATCGAACAGACGCATGAAAGCCCGATTACCATGGCGCGGCGAATGAAGAAAATTCATAAATACGAGTCGCTGTACGATCAGGCAAAACGACGTTTATCTTTGGGGAACTTGCGCCTTGTCGTTTCCATTGCCAAAAAGTTTCGCAACCGCGGAGTGAGCTTTCTCGATTTGATCCAGGAAGGCAACACCGGTTTGATGCGCGCGGTGGAAAAGTTTGAATCGAATCGCGGTTACAAATTTTCGACCTATGCAACATGGTGGATTCGTCAGGCGGTTATGCGCGCTACAACGGATTATGGTCACGCTATCCGCATTCCCATCCATATGGTTGACGCCATTCGCCGGGTTCGAGCCGCCAGACATGAATTGCAGCGAGAAAATTATATCGATCCAACCGTCGAAGAAACCGCCAATCGAGCTGGACTTGATCCAAAACTGACGTACAATATTATTCAGATGTGTCGAACGCCCGTTTCTCTCGATCAACCGGTTGGGGATAATGAGGACACCTATTTTGGAGAATACCTTTCCGACCGTCACACTGACGATCCGCTCGATTCCGTCAATACGAACGCCCTCCGGGAAAGAATCAATGCGGCGTTAAAAGACCTGACGTATCGGGAGCGAGAGATCATCCGGCTTCGATATGGTTTGTTGGATGGAAACGCTTATACGCTGGAAGAAGTCGGGAAGATTTTCGACGTTACCCGAGAACGGGTTCGTCAGATTGAAGCCAAAGCGGTTCGCAAACTGCAGCGTCCGGAACGATGCCGACAGCTTTCGCCGTTTGTACAGCGGGGCGACGAAGACCCGGTGGAAGTCCTCAAGAAACGAAAAAATCGCAAACGAAAAAACATTCAAAAGATAGCGCCTGAACCGGCTGTCTGACTGTTTAATATAAGGTTTTTTTGGGGAAGAGCAGCGCTTATGCGCTGCTTTTTTATATAGAACTATGCGTTTCCAAAACGACGCAATTTAATCCGAATCTGACTCTAATCTGTATTAAATTCTGTTCTTTTTTATAAATGTACATATCAACCGTATTGACATTTTTTCAA
The DNA here is from genome assembly GCA_017447745.1 of Thermoguttaceae bacterium. Lineage (GTDB taxonomy): Bacteria > Planctomycetota > Planctomycetia > Pirellulales > Thermoguttaceae > RUG11551. Next base: position 20,536 of record JAFSMW010000116.1, on the reverse strand, counting down.
AAGAGAGTAAACTTTCCTATAAACCGTTGAGGCGGGAGTAAAGGCAATCAATGATTCTACAGAGAGTCCGCGCAGCTGAGATGCGGGTGAAATACAGGTTGTCAAATGGGCCGCTGAGGGCGCTGTCAAATGCACCGGTTCTCGATGCAGAGTATTCAGCGACGCCAGGCACGCGTTAGTTGTCGGGGATATGTTGGTATCTTGCATTGCTCGAAGCGTTTTTCGCTCCGCGCGTCAAACCGTATTTTTTGACGGGAATTTCTCTTTGGAGGGGTTCCGTAAAAATAGCGGTTATTGAGAGAATAGATTGGCGATTTATTCAATCCATGTCAAGATACAGCAAGTATTCTGTCATGGACGTTTTTATTTTAAACGGCTCTTTTGCGCCGTTTGACAAGTCGTCATTCGTCTGGCGGAATACTGTCCTATAATGGAATTGTTATTTTGAAAGGCGTATGATGAAAATTCTTCCGACTTTAGAAACTGTCCAACAGTACGCGCAAACCGGTCAGTACGACGTCGTCCCGGTTTACTGCGAGATTCTGTCCGACTTTTGCACGCCCATTGAGGCTTTGAGGGTTCTCAAAAACGTTTCCAATCACTGCTATTTGTTGGAGTCGGCGGCGGCAAACGAGAAATGGGGACGGTATACGTTTTTGGGGTTTGACCCGAAACTGGTAATCACCTGTTCCAATACTCAAATGCAGATCAAAGGCGCGCTCAAGCCGGGCGAGTCCGGCCTTGGCGCCGGCGAGCAGAGGACTGTTACAACGTCCAATCCGGAAGCGGAGATTCGCAAGGTTCTGTCCGCCTATCGAAGCCCGAAGGTGGAAGGGCTGCCGTCGTTTACCGGAGGAATGGTCGGCTATTTCGCCTACGATTATTTGTTCTATTCCGAGCCGACGGCGAAACGGGACGTCGAAGACGTTGAGAAGTTCAACGACGTCGACCTGATGCTCTTTGACAAGGTTATCGCGTTCGACAACTTCCGACAAAAGCTCATTCTGATTGTCAACATGCCCTTGAACGACGTCGAGGCAGGATACGCTCAGGCGGAAAAAGAACTCAACGAGCTGGTCAATCTTCTCAAGACGGGCAAGAAATGGGAGATTCCCGAAAGCCGCGTTACCAGTCCTGTAACGGCTCTGTTTGACAAAGAGCGGTACTGTGACATGGTTCGCAAAGCGCAGAAGCACATTTACGAAGGCGACATTTTCCAGATCGTTCTGTCCAACTGCCTGAGCATGGACTTTGAAGGCAGTCTGCTCAACGCGTACCGGTATTTAAGAACGATTAACCCGTCGCCGTACATGTTTTATCTGTCGGGAACGGACGTTGAAATTGCCGGGTCTTCTCCAGAAACGCTCGTCAAGCTGGAAGACGGCGTTCTGCACACGTTCCCCCTGGCGGGAACGCGTCCGCGCGGGAAAACGGACGAGGAAGACAAACAGCTTGAGGCAGAGCTTCTTGCCGACGAAAAGGAGCTGGCGGAACACAATATGCTGGTCGATTTGGGACGCAACGACCTGGGAAAGATAAGCAAGTTCGGCACGGTGGAAGTCGAAAAGCTGCACTCCATTGAGCGGTACTCGCACGTCATGCACATCGGGTCAACCGTTCGGGGCGAGATTCAGGACAAATACGACGCTCTGGACGCTGTCGGCGCGGTCTTGCCGGCGGGTACGCTTTCCGGAGCGCCGAAGATTCGCGCCTGTCAGCTTATCGGAGAACTCGAGCAGAGCAAACGCGGCATCTACGGCGGCGCAATCGGATACATCGATTTTACCGGCTCCATGGACGTCTGCATTTCGATTCGAATCGCGTATAAGAAGAACGGCAAGGCGTTTGTTCGCAGCGGAGCTGGCATTGTCGCCGACTCCGTTCCGGAAAAAGAATATCAGGAATGCGTCAATAAAGCCGCGGCAATCGTTGACGCGTTGAATAATTGTAATTTATAGGCAATAGGCAGTAGGCAGTAGGCAATAGTGAAGAAGCCCCAGAACGACCAACGGGAGCGGATATAGGCTTTCGCGCGGCAGCGCGGTCTGGGAGCGGCGCCTCGCCGCCTCGCCACTCGCAACTCGCAACTTAACATGATACTACTTATCGACAACTACGACAGTTTTTCCTATAACCTGTATCAGTATATTGGAGAACTCACTCCGAACATCCGCGTCATTCGCAACGACGAAATGACGGTAGAGGAAATTCGGGCGCTGAACCCGGAACGAATTGTGATTTCGCCCGGTCCGGGGCGTCCGGAGAACGCGGGAATAATCTGTCAGCTGACGCAAAGCGTGTCACAGACAATCCCGACCCTGGGCGTTTGCCTGGGGCATCAGGCGATCTGCATGTCGTACGGCGGGGTTGTAACGTACGCGCCGCGGCTGATGCACGGAAAGCAATCGATTGTAACGCTCGACAGGAATTGCCCGCTGTTCAAAGACGTGGACGAGCAGACGCCGGTCGCCCGATACCATTCTCTTGCCGTGGACGTCAAAACCGTTCCTGAGTGTTTGAAAATAACGGCGATGGCGAACGACGACGGGTCTGTCATGGCGGTTCAACACGTTGAGTACCCGATTTTCGGCGTTCAGTTTCATCCGGAATCCATTTTGACTCCCTTTGGCAAAAAGATGCTGGAGAACTTCCTTCATTTCAAACCGAACCATGATTAAAGAAGCCCTGATTAAAATCGTCAACAAAGAAGATTTGACGTACGACGAAGCCTACGCCGTCATGACGGAAATCATGACCGGGCAGACGACGCCCACGCAAAATGCGGCGTTTTTAGCGGCTTTGACAACCAAAAGCTCCAAGACGGAAACGATTGACGAGATCGTCGGCTGCGCTACCGCGATGCGCGCTCAGGCGGTTGCCTTCCCTTGTTCGCTTGACCTGATTGACATTGTCGGCACCGGCGGGGACGGGTCAAACAGCTTTAACATTTCCACGACGGCGTCTTTGATTTGCGCCGCCGGCGGAGTGAAAGTCGCCAAACACGGCAACCGGGCGGCATCGTCAAAGTGCGGAACGGCGGACTGTCTGGAGGCGTTGGGCGTCAATATCGAACTGACCCCGGAACAGGCGCTGGTGGCTTTGGAACAGACGGGGTTCTGCTTCTTTTTCGCTCAGAAGTATCACCCGTCGATGAAATACGTCGGCGCGATTCGCAAAGAGCTGGGATTCAGAACCGTGTTCAACATCCTTGGTCCGCTGACCAATCCCGCGAAACCGAAATGGCAGCTGTTGGGCGTGTACGACGAGTCGCTGGTCGAGCTGCTGGCGCACGTCCTGCAAGACCTCGGCGTCGAACGCGGCATGGTTGTCTACGGACAAAACCGGATGGATGAGATTTCCCTTTGCGCTCCAACGACTGTCGTTGAATTCGATTCGTCCATGGTGACGCGATACGAAATCGCGCCGGAGCAGTTTGGACTGTCACGCTGTCTTCCGATTGACTTGCAGGGTGGGTCGCCGGAAGAAAACGCTCAAACCGTTCGGGATATCCTGTCCGGACGTTTGCGCGGCGCCAAGCGCGACGCTGCGGCTCTCAACGCGGCGGCAGGGCTGTATATCGCCGGCAAGGCGGATTCGTTACAAGACGGCTTGACGTTAGCGAATCAGATTATCGATTCCGGTCAGGCGGAAGCGACGTTGAACAAATTAGCAGGGCGTTAAAAAGTGATAAGTGGTAAGTGGTAAGGACGCAAGCGCTCCTCTTACTAACTTCTTACTACTGGTGCGATAAATTTTGGGTTCGAAAAAAGATAAGATTAACAATTGAACATAGTCAACGCCTTTAGGCGTTTGTTCTCACAGCTTCAGCGGTGAGAACAATTAAAAATTAAAATATCGTAGCCCACGCCTTTAGGCGTGGGATTCAAAACGATATAAATAATAACGTAACGCGCGAATTCCACACTCTCCCCCGCGCCTGATGGCGCGGTGGAGAGTGTGGAGGGCAAGCGTTTGGGGGAGGAGCGTTTTTTTAATCCCCCAGATAAATCTGGGGGCTACGATTTTTGAATTGTTTATTTTCCCACGTCTAAAGACGTGGGGTTAAGAACAGAGTAATCAGAAGGCTTCGAAAAGGTTTCAAAACACATTCCCTTTTTCATGCCCCCCAATTTTGAACGCACCACTTACCACTAACTACTAACCACTTATTTTAACCATGAACATTTTAGAACAACTGGCTCAATCGGCTCGGCAGCGGGTGGAACAGTACAAGGCGAAGGTTTCCCTTGAGACAATTCGCGCTCAGGCAGAATCGCTTGCCAAAGGGGAGTTTCGCTTTGAACAGGCGTTGAGCAAGCCGGGGGTGTCGTTTATTTGCGAATGTAAAAAGGCGTCGCCATCCAAGGGCGTTATTGCGGAATCGTTCCCGTACGTGGAAATTGCGATGGAGTACGAAGACGCCGGCGCGGACTGCATTTCCGTTTTAACGGAGCCGACCCGGTTTTTCGGTCAGGACGAGTTCCTGGAGGACATCGTCAATTCGGTGACAATCCCCTGTCTGCGGAAAGATTTCACCGTTGACGAGTACATGATTTATCAGGCGAAAACGCTCGGCGCGGAAGCGGTTCTGCTCATCTGCGCTCTGCTGGACGAATCGACGCTTCGCCGTTACAGAGAGCTTTGCGATTCTCTGGGTCTTTCCGCTTTGGTGGAAGCGCACGACGAGCGGGAAATCGAATCCGCTCTCAACGCCGGCGCCAGGATCGTGGGCGTCAACAACCGGAACCTGAAAGACTTCACCGTTGACGTCGACAACTCTCGCCGCGTTCGCGCGCTTGTTCCCGACGGCGTTTTGTTTGTCTCGGAAAGCGGGATTAAAACGCCCCAAGACGTCAAGGCGTTGGCGGACGCCGGCGCAGACGCCGTGTTAATCGGGGAAACGCTCATGCGCTCGCCCGACAAGAAAGCCGCCCTTGCTGAACTGAAAGGACTCCTGTGACAAAGATTAAACTTTGCGGAATGACTCACCTGTGTGACATCGACGCGGTCAACGAACTGCGCCCTGAATACGTCGGGTTCGTTTTCGCCCCGGGCAGCAAACGGCGCGTTACGCCAGACCAGGCGGCGGAACTGTCGGCGCATTTAGCAGACGGCGTCGCCCCCGTTGGCGTGTTTGTCAACGAGCCGATTGAGAACGTCTGCCGCTTGACGGATTCCGGCGTTATCGCCGTCGTTCAGCTCCACGGCTCGGAAGACGAGGCGTATATATCCCGCCTGCGAGAACGATTCCACGGCGTTGTCATTCAGGCGTTTAAAATCCGGTCGGAAGAGGACGTCCTCAAGGCGAACCGTTCCTCCGCCGACTTTATTCTGCTGGATTCCGGAGCCGGTACGGGACTGCCCTTTGACCGCGATTTGATTTCCAGCGTTACTCGAGACTTTTTCCTCGCCGGCGGGCTGTCGTCTGATGACGTTCAGTCTGCAATTCGCCGCTGGCGTCCATACGCAGTCGACGTCAGCTCCGCCATCGAAACCGACGGCGTAAAAGACAGAGACAAAATGATGACTTTCGTTGAAAAAGTAAGAGCTGCTAGCTGTTAGCCGTTAGCTATTAGCTTTTAGAACTGGTAACAATAAGCTAATAGCTAGTAGCTAGAAGCTAACAGCTTCTCAAGATTTATAACCCAAACATAAATATCACACCATGACAAATCCCAACGGACGATTCGGAACTTTCGGCGGTCAGTACATGCCGGAAACGCTTATGAACGCTGTTATCGAACTGGAACAGGCGTACAACCGTTACAAAAACGACGACCAGTTCAATGCGGAACTGACACAGCTGTTTAACGACTACGCAGGGCGTCCTTCCCGGCTGTACTTCGCGGAAAAGCTGACGCGCAAGCTCGGCGGGGCGAAGATCTACCTCAAGCGGGAAGACCTCAACCATACCGGCTCGCACAAAATCAACAACGTGCTCGGGCAGGCTCTGCTGGCAAAGAAGATGGGCAAGACCCGCCTTATTGCAGAAACCGGCGCGGGTCAGCACGGCGTCGCCACCGCAACCGCCGCGGCTTTACTGGATATGGAATGCGTCGTCTTTATGGGCGAAGAAGACACGAAACGTCAGGCGCTTAACGTCTATAGAATGGAACTGCTCGGCTCGAAGGTCGTTCCGGTCATGACGGGAACGCGAACGCTCAAAGACGCCGTTTCCGAAGCCATGAGAGAATGGACGTCCCGTATCGTTGACACGCATTATTGCCTCGGGTCTGTGATGGGGCCGCACCCGTTCCCGACAATCGTCCGGGACTTTCAGGCGGTGATTTCTCGAGAAATCAAACAGCAGCTGGCGGAGCTGGAAGGACGTCTGCCCGACGCCGTTGTCGCCTGCGTTGGCGGCGGGTCGAACGCGATTGGCTCGTTCTATCATTTTATCAACGAACCGACGGTTGAACTTATCGGCTGCGAAGCCGCCGGGCGGGGTATCGACACCAAAGAAACCGCCGCGACTGTCAACACCGGGCGGGTGGGCATTTTCCACGGAATGAAATCGCTGTTCTGTCAGGACGAGTACGGGCAGATCGCTCCCGTTTACTCCATTTCCGCCGGGCTGGACTATCCCGGAATCGGGCCGGAACACGCCTGGCTTCATTCAACCGGTCGGGCGAAATACGTCCCTGTTACAGACGACGAAGCGGTCGACGCCTTCGAACTGCTTTCCAAAACGGAAGGGATTATTCCTGCAATCGAGTCCGCTCACGCCGTTGCGTACGCCGCGAAAATTATCCCGAATATGAGTTCCGACAAGATTGTCGTTATTACCATTTCTGGCAGAGGCGACAAGGACTGCGCGTCGATCGCCCGATACCGCGGCGTTCAAATTGACGAGTAACGCGCTTGAGCAGTTGTAACAATTTGAATCACACAGCCAACTATCCCATACAGAAATATCATGAGCAACATTCATAAAGCGTTTGAAAACGGCAAAGCGTTCATTCCGTTTATCACCTGCGGCGATCCGGACTTGGAAACGACGGCGAAAATCGTTCGCGTTATGGCAGACCGCGGCGCCAGTCTGATTGAACTGGGAATCCCCTTTTCCGACCCGACGGCGGAAGGCCCGACCATTCAGTGCGCCAACCTCCGCGCCTTGACCGGCGGCGTTACAACCGATAAAATCTTTGACCTCGTTCGCGACCTGCGGCAGGACGTTTCCGTGCCGATGGTCTTTATGACCTACGCCAACGTCGTCTTTTCCTACGGGGCGGACAAGTTCATTTCGACCTGTAAGGAAATCGGGATCGACGGCTTGATTCTGCCGGACTTGCCCTTTGAGGAGAAAGAGGAATTTCAGCCGCTGTGCGACCAGTACGGCGTTGACCTCATTTCGCTCATCGCGCCGACGTCTGAAAACCGCATCGCCATGATCGCCAGCCAGGCGCAAGGGTTTATTTACGTCGTTTCCAGCCTGGGCGTAACAGGCGTCAGAAGCGAGATTACCACCGACGTCGCCTCGATTGTCAAGATTATTCGAGAGAATACGCAAATCCCCTGCGCCGTTGGCTTCGGCATCTCCACCCCGGAACAGGCGCATAAAATGGCGTCTCTTTCCGACGGAGCCATCGTCGGCTCGGCGATTATCAAGATTATCGAAAAGTCCGGCGCCGATGCAGCCGAAAACGTCGGTCAGTACGTAAAGAGCATGGTCGACGCGGTAAAGAGTGTGTGACATTTCGGGGAGTTGCTTCTTTTTTGCGGCTCGCTTGCGTTGCGGAGGGTCGACGTCCTCGTCGCCTGCATCGCCGTAAGGCGAAACTGTTTGAAGTGTGCATACCTAATCGCCGAAGCCGAAAACCTCCCTTGGATGGCGCCTGTCTCGGGCGCCTTTGCCGTTACAAGAAAAAATCTCCGTTCAGCCCGGCACGCGGCAGTCCCCTGCCGCCTCGATGGTTATGTGCGGGTCAGTCCGCACACGGATTTTACGGAAAATACGGATTTTCGCCGATTGATTAATGGAAGGCGGTAATGAAGCGAACGTAGCGAGCGGAATTACGCAGTTCGCCGAAGGCGAACCAAAACGATGGTGCGAGACGCCCGGGAAAACCTCACGCGGAGCTGCGGAGGCGCGGAGGATGTCCGCGAAGTTCGCAAAGAAATGAAAGGCGGTAACGGAGAGAGCGAAGCGAACGTAGTTACGCTTTGAACCGCTCACGCACACGGATGAGCCGGATCGCGGCAGTCCCCTGCCGCAAAGGAAGCCTCACGCAAAGTCCGCGATGTCCGCAAAGTAATTTTAACCACATAGAACACAAAGAACACAAAGAAATAAAATGCAGACGCTTGCGTTTCGGAGGGGCGACGTCCGCGTCGACCGCAGGCGTCCTCGCCTGCCAATGGAATAAACGCCCCGCCGTCCCCCCTGCGCCGCAGTCGAAAACCTTTCCGGGGCGCGGATAAAGTCCGCCATATACGACAAAAATCTTGCCTATCTCTGCTATTTTCTCGAAATTTTAACTTTTTTTTCAAAAATTTTCCCATTTAGCGCTCGCCTATTTCAAAATTGAGTGTATAATAATTATTAATGTAAAAAAGCGATATTATATTTTGCGCCGGGCGTCCCGCCGCAAAAGTCGTTTCAATAACCGTTTACCAGTTTTACCCATATAGAAGGAGTAAAATAATGGCTAAATCACAAGACTATTCATTCCTCCCCCCCCCCCGCATTTTAACATTCGGCGGATTTGTTCTTTTTGCTTTTCTTGCAATTCTTTGCTGTTCAAATATCGCCATGGCGGATATTGTCGCGTACTGGACGTTTAACGATTATGCTAATGGAACGTTACTTTCTGCTACCACGGATTCGTCGGGAAACGGCTATACAGTTTCAAACGTTGGAGATGCAAATTATCGTCCATTTATCAGCAGTTCAAATCAATTATACGGCAACCATCTCCAAAGAAACAACGCAACTGCGGAATCTAAAAGCAACAGCAATATTACCGCCGCCAATGTTTATACCGGCAATATGACGATTTCCTATTGGGGAACGCAGCCAACTACGAACTGGCGAAACTACATAACGTTAAGAACCGATTCAACAGGAGATGAGTTCCAGTTCCAAAAAGCCAACAACGGCATGGTCGTGTATAAAACCGACAGGAACAATGGTAATGCAACCAGCATGGTTGGCGACGCATCGTTAAGCCTCGGAACTGCCTGGCATCATTTTGTTGTTACAGTTGACTCGTCCACGCAAAAGGCGCGCATGTACATCGACGGCTCGCTGATTTCAGAAACTACCTGGACGTATAACGAGCAAGTAACCAACCTCACATTTAACGGTGCTTGGAATTTTGGAAAACGCAGCAGCGACGCCAATCTGGATGAAGTTCAGATTTACAACAATTCGATAACGGCGGAACAGGTTTCATTCCTTTACAATAATCCGTCATTGTATCTTGCAACCGGATATCAGCGGGATGTTACATCTGACGGGAACTGGTCTGATTCTGTCTGGAATGCGAATCAATTAACCGATCAGGCGTTTGCCAATTCCTCTGCTGTACAGTTAGACGCTGAAAATTCGCCAACGCTGACGCTGAATCAAAACGTAACCGTCAATTCGCTGGATTTCAACGGTTCTATGACAATCGACGGCAGTAATACGATTACTCTCAACGGCGAAAAACGAATTACCGTTGCCGGCGCTGACGATGTTGTAACTATTTCTGCACCGATTTCGCCGCTTTACGACAATGCTTTTACGAAAACCGGGGCGGGAACGTTAGTCTTTACTGAAGCCAACGCGTTCACAGGAAATCCAACTGTTTCCGACGGTACGCTTCGACTTACCGACAACGCTGTAACCGCAAACGGCGTTATTACGCTTGAAGCGGATGAAACGCTCGGAACAAAAGGAACGCTGGAATATAACGTTGCCAGCGGCGAAAAAACGCTTATCTTTTCCAATGCGGCAAGCGTCATAGGCAACGGCGATATTCTTAAAACCGGAGAAGGAAGACTAAAGATTAATACAGAAGGTATATCCAACGCTGACTTGGAATTCTCTGTTGACAATTTTGTTGTTTCTTCCGGTCGCGTTGATATTAAAGGTTACATGAGCGGTAATCTTTTAGTAGACGCAATAGACGGACCGACAGCGGTCTTTTCTCCCGGCAACTCTGTTGGCGAAGCAACGTTTGGCGGTGGATTCATTCTTAACGAAGCCGGAACCGCTCTGTTGATGGAAATCGGCGGGGAAGAAACTAATAAGAACGACTCTTTAATTGTTGGCGGCGATATTGAATTAAATAACGGTCTGATATATCTGGAATTGGCAGATGACAGTACATTAAAAGGCGGCGATACGTTTACCGCGATTTTGTACGGAAGCAACAGCGGCGAAGATGGATTTTCAGAAAACTTGCTTAGCCATGTTAGCTCGTACTACTTTACGAATTTGGATTACATTCCGTTAGGCGGCGGCGTTTACGCTATTACCGGTACGGTTGATCCCAACGCCGTTCCTGAACCGTCAACGTGGGCGCTTTTAGCGCTGGGCGTTGTCGTATTATTCCTGCGTAAACGAGTTAGGAATTAGGAGTGAGGAGTTAGGAGTTACGCAATCGTAAAAGAATAACGCTAAAGCGGGAGGAAACTCCCGCTTTTTTCTGTTGCGGACTTCGTCCGCGACCCGGTTTGGTTTTCGGCTGCGAAAGAGCGTTATCAGTGGGGCTTTGGTCAAGGCGGCGTCAAGCCGCCGAATTCCCCCGGAGCAAAGCGCTCATCTATGGTTTTTGTTGGATTTCTTCGGCGGGCGAAGACGCCCGCGAACCAGCGGGGCAGAGGGGTTTTCCGCGTTCTCGAGGTTTTTGGAGGCTTCCGCATTTCTTGACGGCGAAGCCGTCAAGTTGGCGTCCGAGACAGACGCCATCCAGGGGACGGTTTCGGCTGCGTCGTTTTGTTGTCCACGCTTCTCGACGTTTTTTTCGCCTGACGGCGAATGCGTAATTCCGTTCGCCGTTGGTGAACTCCATTACCGCCTTCCATCTATTTGCCTACTGCCTACTGCCTATTGCCTAAAAACCTACTCAGCGTCTTTGACGATAATCTTATACGCGGCGGTAATCGACTTGCCGGGTTCGAGCAGAATCGGGCTTTCGTGAACGCGCATCGTCGCGCCCATGTAAGCGAACGCTTTCCAGCCGTCGCCCATGGAGTAGCCGGTCATAGCGCGGGTGTTGCCAGGCAGGTCTTCGATTGTTACAGAAATCGGGGCGCCGTCAACGGTTCCCTTTGCGTTAATCCACTGGCAATCCTTGAGCCGTTCGTCTCCGCGAACAATTGCACCGTCGTGTGCGCCGGTACTGTTGGAGAATTTGACGGTCGTATTCATTTCTTTGGCGAAACGCATTCCTAAACCGAAATAGTAGCGTCCTTTAATGGTAATCGCCTTGTCGCCGGCGGGCGTGAGAACGGATTTCCAGTTCAGAACGTTGGCGCCGTCTACGGACGCAACGGAAATCTCGCGAACCTCTTTGGCGAGAACCGTTCCGTCCGGAGCCGTCCAATCGAGTTCCGCTTTGATGACGGACGAGTCCTCGGACAGCTCGCATTTCGTCAAAACCTCCCGACCGCAACTGTCGTTGTATTCGCCCCAGAATTCAGCGCTGTCAATGCTCAGCGAGTACATCAAGCCATGATGATGAACGTGATCGCCGGGCGAGTCCAACAAAACCTGAACGCCGCTGGGCGTGAAAAGCTGTTCGATGTACGGCTTGTACTTCCCGCCAGTTTGAAACTGGGCGACGACTTTGCCGTCTGCTTTGAGAGGAAGTCTCGTTTTGAGCTGACCGTCAACCAGTTCAGCGGTTTTGCCGTCGGCGGAAATGCGATACAGACCGTCAATCGTCCGAGCGTAAATCGTATACGTTCCGTCTGCGTTTGGCGCTGTTACAACGGAAACGAATCCTGTTACGTCCTCCGCCAGCGTTGTCCACGCTTTGGCGGTTCTGTCGTACTGGCACAGCGCGCCGTCTTTATCGACTGCAATCAGAACGTCTTTGTCCGCGGCTTTGCCGACCGTCATACATTTAACGACTTTGTCCAGAGGGTCAACCTTTTTGCCAATAAGAATCCAGGTGTTGTCTTCCCCGGCGGCGATAATCTCGTCTTCCTTGGTGGTCGGAACGAAATTGCCGCAAATGGTAGCTTTGACGTTGTTCCCCATGAACTTTTGAGAGTAAACGTTCCAGACCGGGTTGTACGTGTAAACGTCCCCGTTTGTAATGACGACGAACTGACACGACATGTTCGCCTTGATTTTCCCGGCGGAAACCTGATCAAAGTCGCCGGAGATGGGCGGCCAGCCCTTTTTGTCGTAATCTTTGTTCCAGAGATAGGAGTTTCCCGAATACGTTGAGGCGATAAGCGTACTTCTGGAATCATCGTTGGTAATCACGCCTGCAGAAATCGCTTTGACGTTGTTTCCGTTTTGTCCAGAGAGAACAACCGCTTTGCCGGTTTCAATCGTCTTTTCCGCATCGAGAATGTACAGTCCCTTTTTGTCAAGGCTGATAATCGCCAGACAATCTTTGCCGGAGCCGTCGTTGTCGAAAGCGACAATCTGATGCCCTTTTTCGTAGAATCCCATCAGACGAACGCTTTTCTGACCGTCAAAGAGGCGAATTTCACCCGTGGAGTCTAGCCACGCAACGCCAAACGTTCCGCCTGCCATGTTGTGACACGTATTCTCTGCCGCAAAAGCGGGAAGAGCAAACGCGAGAGCTAAAATCAGCGAGATAATTGTATGTTTCATTAATACTCTCCTTTATTGAAAGAAGCGGTAAGCAGACAGAACGCGCACGTCCTTGCTGCTTACCACTTGCTGTATGTCGATAAAAAACTAGTTCAAAGTGAAAGATTGAGTTTCCGCGTCGAACAGAACGACTTTGCTTTCGCGATGGGAGATAACGCCCATGCTCAACGGAGCCTGAACGCGAACGGCAGTTTGGATGTCGCTGAACGGCTTTTCACGCGTCTTGACGCAGTCAAGCAGGTTCCTCCACAGCTTGCTTGTGTCGCCCATACCAGCCCACGGGATGCGAATTTCTTTTGCGCCTTTGGCGAACGGAACGATTCGAATGCCGGAGTTGCCTTTGCCGAGTTCTTCCCAGATAATAACGCCGTCGGTTCCGCGAATAACGGTGTCAGACGGACGATAATTAGACAGCGAGTTGCACATGACAACTGAGGGACCGTCTTCGTAGTCCGCGATGATATTGCACTGATCCGGGACTTCGCGATTGTACTGGAACGTTCCGCCGCCGCCAAAAACGCGCGTCGGGTAATCCAGACCCAAAACGCAGAAGACCGGCGTGAACATGTGCACCAGCAAGTCGGTAGACGGACCGCCAGCGTAGTCCCACCACAGACGCCACTGGAAGAATCGTGAAACGGAGAACGGGACTTTGGGCGCGTCGCCGAGGAATCGTTCCCAGTTCAGATCTGGACCCGGTTTGGCGTTGGGATCTGGAATGGTCATTCTTTCGCCCCAGTCGCCGCGGCGGAAATAGCTCAGCTGAACGTGAACCGGTTTGCCGATAATGCCGTCCTGAATCATCTTGGCGATTTTCGGGAAGTTGTCGTCTGCCATGTACTGCGTTCCAACCTGAACGAGTCGATTGTTCTTGTCAGCCGCTTCTTCAATTTTCTTTGCCATTTCAAACTGCGCCCAGTGAGTCAACGGCTTTTCGCAGTAGACGTCTTTGCCGGCGTTGAGAGCGTCGATTGCCAGCGGAGCGTGAAGACGGTCAGGCGCGGCAATGCAGACGACGTCTACGTTGGGGTCAGCGAGCAGGTTCTCGTGTTCGTCGTACATCTTGCAATTGCCCAGATTTTGGGACGCCGCCTGCAAACGAGGTCGATAGACGTCGCAAACGGCAACGGGTTCTACCAGTCCTTCCTTCTGGAAGTTCTTGATAATGCGCTGATGTTCGCCGCTTCGTCCGCCAACGCCGATAAACCCGACGCCAATGCGATCGTTTGCGCCAGCCGCGGAGGCGGGAATGACGTCAATACACGGAATAGTCGCCGCCGCTGCAACAGCGGACGTTTTCAAAAAATCTCGTCTGGTTGTCATGAATAATCTCTCCTGAAGTATGAGGGAAACAAATTAAATCTTTTTTTATTTAGGCGGGATATGGTTATATGGTCAACGCCCCCCTTTTATGTTGATAATTGTACCCCGATTAAAAATGAATTGCAAGAGGGAAAACGTTTAATTTTCAACAATGATGAAAATTGAAAGTTTATATTGTTTTTAGTGAGAGAGAGCGTTTATAGGCGCATAGCTCGCCAAAAAATTTTAAACAACGCTAAAGCTTTTTCGTTAATATTCCGATTTGTATAACATCTCAAACGGATACAGATTTTAAAAATCAAATTGAGATTGACGCGAGTAACGGATAGCGTCATTTTGCTGAAACTCTCTTTCCGACATTCCTTGTCGGCGCTTCCACTTAAAGCGGTTTTCAGCCATCATCCTCTGCGAACAGGTCGCATGGATGCAATTTTGTGGATTTCTCAAAACGGAGAGAGTATTATGAAAAAGAGTTTCACGAAGTTTCTGGCTCTTATCGTAACGGCGACTCTTGCTTTGCCCGTCTGCGCTCAGGAATACGTCAATTCGTCTTTTTCGGCGCAAGCTTTGGCTGAAGCTGCAATGAAAGCCCCGGAAGCTGTCGCAGATGTTAAACTGCCAGAAGCGGAAGACAAGGAAGACGAAGAGGACGAGGACGAAGAAGACGAAAACAAATGGAAATGGGAATTCAACGTCCAAAGCGGATTCTGGGCTAACCAGTGGGGCGCAACCGGCGGCGTTCAGGAATACGGCGTTCCCGGCGGTTGGGACTACTTTGGTCAAGGTGGAAACTCGTGTGCCGGTCTGAATATTGACAATACCGGATTCCATCTGTACGAATTCTACGCTGCTGGAAGCCGCGAGTACAAGATCAACGACGACTGGAAGTTCCTCGTTCAGTCCGACTTCATGTACGGCACAAGAGCTCAGTTTTATCAGTGTTGCAATCGATTTGATTACATGGCTCTGTCAAAGGGACAGTACGGTTTTGCGATTCCTCAGCTGTATGCTGGACTTGGAACGGATAAATTCAACGTCATTGTTGGAAAATTCGCCTGTCCAGTTGACAACCCGGGCGACGGTTTCTTCTTTAGCGATTCCTACAACCCATGGATGGACACGCACATGGGCGTCTTGGCGACGTGGGAACCCTGCGAATTTGTCAATTTCACCCTCGGCTGGACGCAAGGCTCGAACGAAGCGTTTGATCCCGATCGCGATTCCTCGCTGATCTGGTTCGGCATGAGCCGACAGCTTACCAAGGCGATTCGTCTGTCCTATATGATGTGTGCCGGCAACATGGAGACCTATGAAAATACATACTCTCACTGCATCGTACTGGAAACAAAACTGTCGGATAAGCTGACCTATTACCTCGGATACGACTTTATGAGCCTTGTCAACGGCGACGATGACTCTCCCAATACCAAACTGTGGGGCTTGAACAATTGCTTTATTTACGAGATCAACGAAAAGGTTCAGGCGGGTCTTCGAATTGAATACCAGGAAGAACTGGTTGCTGACGAAGTTGTCGGTCGATTTGAAGTTACTTTCGGCTACTCAATCAGCCCGTTCAAGGGCTGCACGCCTCGCCACAAGCGCTGCTGTTTGGCTCCCTGCCGCATGATGTCTGGCGAACTGGTTATTCGACCGGAAATCCGTTACGACAACTGGAATGGAGCAAACGGCTTTAACGACTGCACAAAGCCCTATCAGTTCTCCGGCGGCGTAGCCTTGGATTATTCCTTCTGATACATCATTGCAAGACAGCAACCATACCCTTGCCTGTGTGTTCCCCTTCCTTCGGATGATTCGCTGGAAGGGGATTTTATATAATTTAAAATGTCCGTTGCGTTTCAGACCCACGGGTTTACACCCGTGGCTCGCCTGAATTGTTTCCTCCGTTACCCCCTTTCAAAATCCTCTTTTTCGAAAAATTTTAAGAATTTCCTAAAAATTTCTAAAAAATTTAGACTTGTCTAATTGACAAGGATTCAAAAAGCGCTATACTGCATCTCAATGTTATGATTTGGCATACATGACAGTTACTGACTCCTTACGTTTCTGCGTATGGGTACCGACATCCGCAGAAACGTCTTTTTTGAAAACTTAACTTTAGACATGACTAAAGTATGACTGAACTAATACAGGTTGGCTGTGGCGCGAAAAAGATGGAACTCATGCGGAGCCTGACTCTGAAAACGGCGCTGGTGAGAATGAAACTCAAACCGGCGGAAACGTTTTTCGTCAAGCGATGCTATCGCGCCCAAGCTCTGGCTGGAGCTAAGGAGATATGCGCCAGTCAGCGTGAGGTTCTCGAAAAACTCGGTCTTCCGTGGCGGGTTCTGCGAAGCGCCGAAGACAGAAATCTGATTCTCTTTTACGACGTCGACGCGATGAGCCGCGTCATTGACGACGACGAAAAATGGGAATATCTCTCTGGCTGCGGCTACGACAATCGAACGGTCGAAGGAACGCTCGACAGTCTGTGCCGCCGATTCGAGGAATGTGATTTCCCGCACGAAATCGGGCTGCTTCTTGGTTATCCTCTCAAAGACGTGGTCGGGTTTACCTGCGGGCAATCCACTCCGTCGTATCGCGGTTCGTGGATGGTCTACGGAGACGTTGAGGAATCGCTGAAAATCATGGACCTGTTCCGCCGAGGCGCGCGCGAGGCGGAACGAATTATAACCCAATCGGAAAGCTGGGAGGCGTGCGTCCAGCAGATTTGCGCCCTGAAACTGGCGCTGGCTTAACAAAGAGAAAAGAATATGGCAGATATAAAAGTAATTTTCGGCAGCTCAACCGGCTCGACGGAAAGCGCCGCTCATAAAATCGCAGCAGCTCTCAATGCCGACTGCGTCAATGTAGCTAAAGCGACGGCTGACGATTTCAAGGCGTCCACCCTGATTCTGGGAACGTCAACCTGGGGGTTCGGCGAACTTCAGGACGACTGGCAGACCGGAATCGCTCGTCTTCAGGCGGCAAACCTGTCCAATACGACAGTGGCGCTGTTCGGCTTTGGAGATCAGGAATCCTTTTGCGACACGTACCTCGACGCCATGGGGATTCTCTACGAGGCGGTTGCATCCAAAGTGGCAAAAATCGTCGGGAAAACCAGCGTTGAGGGCTATAATCATAACGCATCCCGAGCCGTTGTCGACGGGTCGTTTTGCGGCTTGGCGTTGGACGACGTCAACGAGGCAGATAAAACCGAGGCGCGAATTGACGCCTGGGTCAAACAAATTTTAAACGAAATGGCGTAATCCCCCCTTTTCAAATTCAAATTAATCGCTATAATTTAGATTTATCTAAATTACTTTGAGTATTTGAATTTGAAAACCGCTTTTGGAGGAAACGCTATGACGTTTGACACTTCCCTCGACCTGTCGGAAAGCCTTGAAGATTATTTGGAAGCGATTCTAATTTTGACTCGCGACAAAGGCGGCGTTCGTCCAAAAGATATTGCGGATATGCTCAAAGTTACTGGACCGTCGGTTACGGTAGCGTTGAAAAGTTTGGCTC
The DNA here is from genome assembly GCA_017447745.1 of Thermoguttaceae bacterium. Taxonomy (GTDB): domain Bacteria; phylum Planctomycetota; class Planctomycetia; order Pirellulales; family Thermoguttaceae; genus RUG11551. The sequence continues at coordinate 2,907 of JAFSMW010000116.1, read as the reverse complement.
AAAAAAAGCTCATAAACTATGCCCCGTATGAGTTTATAACGTTTACTGCGGCGGGCGAGCAGATCGCTCAGGACGTCTACAGTCGCCACGTTCGGCTGCGGTCGTTCCTGCGAGACGTCCTCCAGGTGGAGCCGGATCGAGCGAATCAGGTGGCTTGCCGCATGGAGCACGCCATGCCCAACGACATCATCGACAAGCTGGTTCGATTCGCCAGGTTTATCGAGGAATGTCCGCGAGGGGGCAAAAAATGGATTTCCGAATTTGAGTACGTATGCAATTTCGACAACAATTGCAAAAATTGCGTCGATTGCCTTCACAATGTCCAAAACAGAATAGAAAGGATTCAAAAGGAGTTTGAAGAACGGAAAGCAAAATGCATTCCGCTCAGTCAGCTTCAGCCAGGGCAGAAAGGAACTATTGCCCGGATTAATTTATCCGGCGACTCGCTTCACCGGTTGCTGCAAACGGGAGCGACTCTGGGCACGCCTGTAGAAGTGGATAAGGCGCCTGTTCAGGGAAGCTCCCTCCTTTTTCGTTTAAAAGGCTCGTTTTTGACCATGACGGTTGAAGACGCCGAACAGATTTTAATTGATTTAATTGTGTAGTCCTTAACTGAAAGGCAGGTATACTATGTCGCTGAAAGAAGTTAAAAAAGGCGAAACCGTCAAGATTGTTTCCGTCGACGCCTCTGACGCCAACGTAAATCGTCTGTGTTCCATGGGAATTCTCCCTGGATCTGACGTCCAAATTGTTAACAACAACCTCGTTGGAGCGTCCCACGTCAACTGCATGGGCTCCCGAATGATTCTCGGTCGCAATTTGCCCAACAAAATCGAGGTCAAGTAGTTTAGAAATATCGTATTCCTTTCCCAATTTTTTTTAATTATAAGTTTAGATTAATCTAATCTTTTTAGAGACATAAAATGAGCAGCAAAAATATTAGAGCGGTTTTGGCTGGTCAGCCCAACAGCGGAAAATCGACTGTGTTTAATAACCTTACCGGCGCGCATGAGCACGTTGGGAACTATCCGGGCATTACGGTTGAGTGGCATACTGGAAGCCGAAAGTACAACGGAACAACCTTTGAACTGACGGACTTGCCGGGCACGTACAGCTTGTCGGCGTATTCAGACGAAGAGCGGGTGGCGCGGGATTATATTATCAACGGCGATTACGATTTCGTTATCGATATCGTCGACGCGTCCAATCTGGAAAGAAGTCTGCTCTTGACGCTGCAGCTCAAAGAACTGGGAATTCCCGTTCTGGTCGTGTTGAACATGATCGACCTTGCCAAAAAGAACGGCATGAACATCGACAAAGAAGCGCTGTCCGCTCAGCTGGGAATGCCGATCGTGGAATGCGTTGGGTACGAGTCAGGCGCGGTCGCAGCGATTCTCGACGCGGCGGAAAGTCTGTACGATTCGTTGGGAGCAAGCGGCAGTAAATCCGCCCTCAAACTTAACGCCGAGAAACTGACGAAACCGAAGTCAACGGAAGAGGAAGTTGCTGTTACAACGGCGCGTCTGGACGAAATCAAACGGATGTGTTCCGCCGCCGTTACAAGCCGACCGAAGGAAGGCCCCAGCTGGTCGGATAAAGTCGACGCGGTTCTGACCAACGTCTGGATTGGAATCCCGATATTCCTGATTCTGCTGTATCTCGTCTTCCAGCTCACCTTTACATTGGGCGCGTACCCGATGGAATGGATTGAAGCAGGGTTTGAGTGGCTCGGCGACTGGGTCAGCGGCTTTTGGGTGGAAGGGCAGGAAAGCCTGCTGAAGTCCCTGATCGTTGACGGCATTATCGGCGGATTGGGCGGCGTCCTTGTCTTCCTGCCTAATATTTTATTGCTCTTCCTGGCGATCGCCTTTTTGGAAGACTCCGGGTACATGGCGCGCGCGGCATACCTGGCGGACAACTTCATGAAGTACATCGGCTTGCACGGCAAGAGCTTCGTTCCGATGATTATCGGGTTCGGCTGCGGCATTCCCGCGATCATGGCAACCAGAACGCTGTCGAGCAGAAAAGAGCGTTTGATTACCATGTTTATTATCCCGTGGATGAGCTGCGGCGCCCGAGTCCCGATTTACATGCTGCTCGTTCCTGCGTTCTTCCCGGAAGCGTATCAAGCGTGGGTCATGTGGGGATTGTACGTGCTGGGGATTATCGTCGCGATTATCGTTGCGAAGATCATGAGCGTCTTTGTTATTCGCGAAGAAAACGCTCCGTTTATTATCGAACTGCCGCCGTACCGATTCCCGACTTTCCTAACGGTGGGAATTCATACGATTGAACGCGGCTGGATGTACCTGAAAAAAGCCGGTACGATTCTTCTGGGAATTTCACTCGTCCTGTGGGCGTTGGCGACATTCCCGGTTTTGCCGGAATCCGAATCGGAGAAGTTCGAATCCCAGCGCGCCCAGATCGCTCAAAAGCTGGACGAACTCAAAGAAGCCAATCCTGAACTGGAAACGCTGGCGAAGGATCGCGACGAAGCTCAGGAAGAACGTGACGGAGTTGAAGAAGATTCTGCTCTGGCGGAATCCGACAAAGAGAAGAAACTGGCTGAGCTGGATGGTCAGCTGGCGAAGTTCAACGAACAGCTTTCAGCGTACGACGACCTGACCGGTCAGATCGAAGAAATCGACAACCAGGAAGCGGAAGCGCAGTTAGCGAACTCCTATTCCGGACGTCTGGGTCATGCGATGGTTCCGGTAATCCGAACGATGGGATTCGACTGGAAGATTGGAACGGCAATCGTGGGCGCGTTGGCGGCAAAAGAAGTCTTTGTCGCTCAGATGGGCATCGTTTACAGCATCGGCGAAGCGGACGAGGAATCGGAATCGCTGCGAGACATCATGAAAAAGAACTACCCGCCGCTGGTCGGACTGTCGATTTTGGTCTTCT
>JAFSMW010000115.1 GCA_017447745.1 Thermoguttaceae bacterium | reverse complement strand
TTTGACGCTCTGCACGGCATGAACCAGCTTCCGGGTCTGGCGTCACAGCGGCTCATGGCGGAAGGATACGGATTCGGCGCGGAAGGCGACTGGAAAACCGCCGCTCTGGTTCGTCTGTTTAAGGTCATGACAAAGGGACTCAAAAACGGCTCGTCGTTCCTGGAAGACTACGTTCTGGACTTCCCCGGCGACGGCGCGATTCTGCAGGCGCACATGCTGGAAGTCTGCCCGACAATCGCCTCGAAAAAGCCTCGGCTGGAAGTTCACCCGCTGGGAATCGGCGGAAAAGCCGACCCCGCCCGACTCGTCTTTACCGCTCATCCTGGAACCGGCGTCGCCGCGACGATTATCGATCTGGGGTCTCGGTTCCGCATGATCGTCAATAAAGTTCAGGTCTTGGAACCGAAAGCCCCGTTGCCGAAACTGCCCGTCGCCAGCGCGTTCTGGAAACCGGAGCCGAACCTGTCCGTTGGAGCCGCCAGCTGGATTCTCGCCGGAGGCACGCATCACACCGCCTTCTCCTACGACATCTCCGTTGACCAGATTGCCGACTACGCCGACATCGCCGACATTGAACTGGTCGTCATCGACGAATCGACGACAACCCGACAAATCAAGCGCGACCTGACTCTCAACGACGTCGCCTATATGCTCAAGGGAGCGTTGAAGTAGTTTTGGAGTGCGACGGCTTGCCGTCGCTTTCAATACAAGTTCAGTCGCGAATCACGAATAACGTAATTCGTGCTAATAACGATAGAAAAAGAATTATAAATTTCGAAGAAAGAAATATGTCGTTCATGCTTTTTGGCACGAACGACATTTTTGGATATTCTTAACGTTTCTCAGGAAAAGCGACGGCAAGCCGTCTCACTCCATATTTGCCTTCTCTCATATAATTCTATACTATGAAACCGTCAACTTTATTCTTCTGGGGCTATTTGTTAATTCTGTTTGGATTAGAACTGCATTGCGTTGACGCTGTCTACTTAACGCCGGCGATTTCGTCTGCGATTACACAATCGGGCGCCAGCGTTACAAAAAAGATTGAACTGGCAGTTTCCCGGTCGTGGGACGCCATGTACAGAGAAAAGAAATTTTCCGCTCAAGAATATCGTCTTCACCCGCCGCGCTGGCTCGGCTGGCCATTTTTATGCGTCGGCATTGCCATGATCGTTCAAGGGAAGGCGAAGAGTTAGGAAAGCTGTAGCGCGAAGCGCTTCCGCTAGAACCGCGTAGCGGTTCAATATCTGTAGCCGTGGGTTTTAACCCACGGACGAAGGGAAAGCATCTTAGAATATATAAAATAGACTAAACAATATTATCGCCTAATACTCTTTTCTCTTGTCCCCCCATAAAGGGAGGACAAGAGAAAAGATACTGCAGCGATAAGGGGGAGCGGTCACGTTCTTTTATTCCGTGGGTTTCACCCACGGCTATTAAAATTCAACCGCTAACGCGGTTGAAGCCCGGGAACTCACGTTCCCGGCTCGCCGAGTCTACTGCCTAATTTTTGATTCAGCCTCGCGAATAACGTCCAGAACTTCGGCGGGCGTCTGCGACTGGCGAAGGTTGTCTAAAAAGTCCGGCTGACGAATCAGACGACCCAGTCGGGCGAGCGTTCTGATATGGTTGACATCGTCCGTTGAACAGAGCAGGAAGAAGACGTCGACCATACAGGAATCATTTTCTTCTCCCGCCAAGCTCATCGGAAGCGGCTTTGACGTGATTCCCAAGGCGATAAACGGTTCCGCCAGATAGTTGGTCAGAGGGCGGCGCGGGTGCATTAAACTGACGCCGCATTCCAGCGCTGTTGACGCGATTTCCTCTCGCTGATGGACGGCTTTTGCCATCTCGTCCGCATCCCACAGCAAACCCGTACTGGCGGCAACTTTCGACAGTTCGTCAATAACAGACGAAACCGTTCGAGCGTTGAGCTGAAGATCAATCGCCTCAACCGGTAGGGATTCTGCAACGCTTACCAGATGATGCTTGACGACGTTGTCCATCTGTTCCTGACCTTCCAGGTCGTGCAGTTTGTCTTCAATCCACTGATGAACCGCAGCGCGGGCAAAGCGCCATTCCCCGTTGATTTTTTGAGCGGGAATATGTTTCCGTTCTGCCCAACGCTGAACTTGTTTGGGAAGTACATGTAACAGATTCGCAACGGCATTGACGTCAAGATAATCCATGAGGTTAGTGGTAAGTGGTTAGTGGAAAGTAATTAATGGTTAGTAATTAGTGGTTAGTAGTATAAGAAAAGCTGGTATAGCGCTTGCGTCCTTACCACTAACCACTTAAAACTAACCACTATTTTACAAGGCTTTTCAACAGTTCTTTTAGCTCGGCGCCGTAGTCGGGATCCGCCAGAGCGTATTCCGTAAACGCTCTGAAGTAGCTGTGGAAATTGCCGATGTCGAACCGTTTCTCGTTCTTTCGGCAGCGTACGCCCAAAACCTTGCAACCGTCGTTTATCATGGCGCGAATGGCGTCGGTAAGCTGAATTTCGCCGTTTTTGCCCGGCTTGGTTTCTTTGAGGTAATCAAACAGGTTTGCTCTGAACACGTATCGCGCCGCGCAAGCCAGACGGCTGGGAGCCTCTTTAACGGACGGCTTTTCAATCATGTCTGCCATCTGGAAGACGTCTGACGCCCTTGTCAGGGGTTTGGCGATGCCGTAATGGACGACTTCTTCTCTTGGGACTTCTTCCAGGGCGATAACCGCGTCAGCGTTCTGCTCTTCAAAGACTTGCGTCATGCGAGCGACGACTTTTGCCTTGGCGTGCATGCCGAGCATGGAGTCTCCCAAAGCGACGACAAACGACTGGTTCCCGACAACCGGCTGAGCGCACAAAACTGCGTGTCCCAGCCCCAGCTGACGCCGCTGACGGGTGTAGAAATACTCTACGTTGGCGCGTTCAAAGGCGAGTTCCGCCAAAAGTTCTTCTTTGCCCGTTCGACGGAGATTTTCAATCAGTTCCGCGTCGAGGTCGAAATGATTTTCAATCGCGGTCTTGCCGGGTCCAGTAATAAACAGCATCCGATTGATTCCGCAGGCGTTGAGTTCTTCGACAACGTACTGAACCACCGGCTTGCGACCGACGGGAAGCATTTCCTTCGGCTGGCTTTTGGTTAACGGCAACAGACGGGTTCCACGACCCGCAACAGGGATGACAGCTAATTCTACGCTCATAACGTTAAAAATGTTCTATAAAAATTTATTTCGATTCAGCCGACTTATTGTCAGACTCTGCAGCCGCCTTTTTGACGGACTCTGTAATCGCCTTATGGACATAAACCAAAGCGGACTGGACGGTCGAAATTACCGTAATCCAGACGGAAACGATCATTGCCCATTGAACCGTCGGCAGGATATGCGGACACGGCATTTTATCGGCAAACGGAAGAAGGGTCAAATACAGCAGCGCGGCAATCGCAGCGACGCACTGGAATCCCATCTTGATTTTCCCTGACCATTTGGCGGAAAAGTCGATGCCCTGTCCTTCCATATAGGATCGTAAAATCGTAATAATCAGTTCTCTGGAAACAATAACGACCGCCACCCACGGACGCATTCCAGTCGGATAGCCGCACGGGTCGTTTGCCAGTTCTGGAATGGCGCACAGGAAAATAAACGTCCCGCAAATGAGCATTTTGTCAGCAAAGGGATCGAGAATTCTTCCCAGCTTTGTTACCTGATGAAAATGCCTTGCCCACCAGCCGTCGACGAAGTCTGTTATCGACGCCAATATAAACACGATCAACGCAGAAAGGTACAACATCGGCGCGTCTTTTGACGCCAAACCGATTAAAACAAACAGCGCTATCGACAGTACGATTCGTAACGCTGACAGCGCGTTGGGAACGTTTTTCCAGTTTGTAGTTTGAGCTTCCATGGGATTTCTCAGTAATAAACGGAAACAGTTCTAAGTATTATGAAACGACGATTAAAAATCTCTGCCTTCCGGCGCGAACAGGATTCTGCCGCAGGACTGGCAGGCGCAGAATTCGCCGACGTATACCTGCGAAATCGTGTTTTTCACCTGAGCGGTGTTGCATTGACCGCAAATTCCATTGTTGAGCGGAGACAAAACGTCGTACTGACCGTCTCGTGCAAACGTGTTGCGCGCCATTCGATTGTACAGATCGCGAAATTCCGAAGGCAGTTTCTTTTCTTCTTCTTTCAGCTTCTCCAGAATTTCCGCCCGTCGCTGTTCCAAAGCCGGACGCTTTTCTTCCATGTCCGCTTTGAACTTCTCGAACTCCACCTGAAATTTCTCAAGAGTTTCTTTCTCCTTTGCTTCGTTCGCTTCCAGAGTTTCAATTTTATCAAGGACTTCCAGAATCTCGTCTGACAGAACGCTCATTGCCATTTTGCTGGCTTTGATGTCCTGCTGAAGAGCCTTGTATTCGTCGTTTGACTTGCACTCCATAAGCTGGGACTCGCGCTTTTTGATTTTCGCTTCGCCGTCGTCCAGCTGACCCTGTTTAGTCGCAGCAAGTTTTTTCTGTTCCAAAACAAGAGCGCTGGCATTTTCAAGAGTCTGCCTCTGGGCGTCAACTCTTTGACGATGCAGCGCCAAAATTCTCGGAGCCTTGGTAAGCGCCTGATGGATTTCGTTAAATCGATTGTGCAAACTGTAAATCGCGCGGAGCGTTTCAGTAACGGGATTGGTTTCCATGGGTGTTATTCTTTCAAAAAACGAATGGGGTTATTTGCTTTTAATTATATTATAGCAAATTCTAATTCTTTGAAAAGCTACCCCGCAAAACGCGTTCATGGCGGAAAGAGAACTCGCTAATTCTGCCAGCGTTTGTGTTCTTATCGCTAATAGACCGTCTGAAGAATCAGATTATCGTTTCGCTTCCCGGACGCTAAACACGCCGCCTACCGGCGGATTGGGAATGAATTCTCTAAGTTGAGTCGTCGGCAAACCAGTCAGCTTTTCAACTGCAAACGACCCGTACTTGTTTTGGAATTCAGTACACGAGTTATCGTAGAAAAGAATGTTACTGTTAACGTTTTGGCTATAGTAATTGCGAATCGGCTGTTTAATCGCCCAGTTCAACTTGGGATCCCTGACAATGGCGGGAGTAACGTTGACGTTAAGCCCGAAGTCTCCCAAAACGACGATATCGTCTTCCCCGCGAATGTAATCTCGAAGCATGGGGAACGTTTGAGACAAAACGGAAAACTCCGACGCCGCTCGCGCCGGGTCGATCCAAACGTTCATGGCAATGAATGTAAAGGCAGGATATTTATCCGTGCTTCGAGCGGTAAACAGGGCGGCTATTGGAGAACAGGTCATACGATTTCCGCATTCCAGAATCAACAAAGTGCTTCTGTCAACGTCAACCGCGCGACGATTGAAAATAAACGCAACGAACGGCGCCTGATAGTTTTTATCCTGTTTGTACTCCGGCGGATAAGCAGACAAATAACTAAACGTCCCGCCATCGGCGTTAAGCGCTTTAATCCATTGCTCTATGACCTGTAAGTCGGAATCGTAAAAGCCCTGAACTGCCAGCAAATCAAATTCTTGCGCTGTTCTGACGAGCGTTTCCTGAATGACCGGGTCTGAGAATTTCATCAAGTTCATTCTATTGAGACAAACTGTCCCAATTCTGATTTCCTGACGATTTATCGGCGGAGGCGGAGTGAATGAAACGGTCTTTGATTCCTTCTTCGGAACGGATTCACTCTTTGTACCGTATGAAACGGACTGCCGTACAGGCTGAGTCTTGGTCGGAGTTGGGTCTATGGGAGCAGAGTCAAGCGGACCGACGGCATACGGACTGTCGTCTGGAATGTCCGGAATGGTAAGAACGTCAGAAGGATTCTGGCGCTCTAACGGCTGACTGGCAAATGCGTTAGACGATTTGACAGGCGTATTGACAGCAGTAGCCGCGCCAGAATTAGCTGGGGTTGAATTGACGATCGGCTTGGCGACTCGACGCTGAATGCCAACAGAATTGACGTGAAACGTTACCGGTCCTATGTTTATATCTTTTTTCTCACCAGACGGCTGCAGTTCGAAATATCGGAAAAACAGAGTTAGACCGATAAACAACAGTATAATGCCGATTGTTCGGTGTTTGAAGGGCGCCAGGAGGAGAAATGACAAAAATTTTAACATATTTCAATTATTATTGAACCCTTTTTGGATTCAGATGGTATACTATAATAAGCCATAATATAGTATATCATTAATTTTCGATTATGACGGTAGATTTCTGTACTAATATCGGAAATATTGACTATATAATTATACAACTTTAATCCAATACGATGAAAACAGTTCAGATTATAACGATTGTAACGATTTTAGCGTCTTTTTGCGGAGTAGGGCAGGGCGAAACGCTGGTTCTGAAACATGGCGGACGCATTGAGGGTGAGATTCTCAATCCGGCAGGAACTCAAACTCCGGAAACGTACCGAATTCGCGCCCGATCTGGAATTGAGCTGGAAATCTCTTCCGATCAGGTAGACTACGTAGTTCATCCCGGCGGGGCGTACGAGCAGTACGATAAAAAAGTCAAACAGATGGCGGATTCCGTCGAGGGCAACATGGCGATGGCTAACTGGTGTAAAGCCAACAACTTGTCTTCTCTTGCCAATCGACATTATCGCCGGATTCTGGAACTCGACCCGGACAACAAAGACGCTCGCACAGCGCTGGGATACCAGTGGCATGAAGGAGCATGGATGACGCCCGACGAAGCCTTTACTGCAATGGGCATGGTTAAGTACAATGGAAAATGGGTCTATCCCCAGGAAAAAGAAATCCTGGAAAATCGCAAGTTAAATCAACAGGCTCAAAGTCAATGGAAAAAACAGGTTATTCAATGGCAGTCTGAACTGTTCGGGAAAAAGCACGATCAGGCTCTTTCCGGATTGATGGGCATTAAAGATCCCGACGCCGTTCCGGCTTTGGGTCAGGTTCTGAGCAACGATAAACGCCCGGAAGCAAAACTGATTTACATCAAAGCTCTTGGACAATTAGGAACTCCGGAAGCAATGAAAGTTCTGGGACAGTGCGCCATGAACGATCGGTTGGAAGAAGTTCGTTTGTCATGTCTGGATCAGCTCAAAGAGCATCAGGCGCAAGCGGCTGTTGACTATTTCAGCATCGAGCTAAAAAGCAAAGATAACAGGCGCGTCAACATGGCAGGCGCTCTTATCGGCGAAATTGGCGATATGAACGCAGTTCCAGCTCTGATCGGCGCGTTAACAACTCAGCACAAATACATCGTTGGCGGCGGTCCTGGCATGTCCGCATCTCAAGGCACCGACGGCGTTTCCGGCTTGACAATGGGCAACAGCGCCAGAACGATTCTCAAAACGCAAGCCAATCCCGCAGTTCTCAATGCCCTTCAGAAAATCACCAATCAGGATTTCGGATACAATAAATCCGCTTGGACAAGTTGGTATTCTCGTAACAAACAAGGCGGAGTAGAATCCAACCTCAGAAGAAAGCAGGACGGAGGAAAATAAACGGCGGCGAGACGCTGCCCTCAAACTCCCCTTTCCAAAAAACTTTAGTAAGGGGAGAATATAAAGTACGAACGTCGTAAACCAATCGGCGAAAATCCGTCTCATCCGTCAAATCCGTGAACGGACTGACTACCGGAAAAGCCGGAGTAACGCTTGCGTAATTACTAATTACTAATCACTAATTACTAATTAGATTAGAATTCCGCCGAACCCGGGTAGCGCGGGAACGGAATGACGTCACGGATGTTGCTCATGGCGGTAGCGTACATGACGGCGCGTTCCAGACCCAAGCCGAACCCGCTGTGCGGGACGGCGCCGTAACGGCGCAGGTCGGCGTACCACTGGTAATCTGCCGGGTTGAGTCCCATTTCGACCATGCGGCGATTGAGAACGTCCAAACGGTACTCTCTTTCCGAACCGCCGATAATCTCGCCGATGCCGGGAACCAAAACGTCCATGGCGCGAACGGTCTTCTCGTCGTCGTTGAGGTACATGTAAAACGCCTTGATGTCCTTCGGATAATCTGTTACAACGACGGGCGCTTTGAAATGCTCTTCGGTCAAAAAGCGTTCGTGTTCCGCCTGCATGTCGATGCCCCATTTAACCGGGAAGTCAAACTTGCGGCCGCTGGATTCCAGAATCTTAATCGCTTCCGTATACGGCAGATGAACGAATTCCGAGTTGATAACGTGAGTCAGCGTGTCGATAAGCGTATGGGACTCGTCAATTTGCTTGTTGAAGAATTCCATGTCTTCAGCGCAGTAGGTTAAGCAGTCGGAAAAGATTCGCTTGAGCATGTTCTCTGCAATCTTCATGTTTTCCGGCAGACGGGCAAACGCGATTTCCGGCTCGACCATCCAGAATTCCGACAGGTGGCGAGACGTGTTGGAGTTCTCCGCCCGGAACGTCGGGCCGAACGTGTACACTTTCCCCAGCGCGCAGGCGAAGTTTTCCACCGCCAGCTGTCCGGAAACGGTCAGGCTGGTTTTACGTCCGAAGAAATCCTGAGAGTAATCGACTTTCCCGGCGTCGGGACCTTCCTGAATCTTCGGGACGTCTTCCAGATTGAGCGTCGTTACCTGAAACATCTCGCCGGCGCCTTCGCAGTCGGACGCGGTAATCAGCGGCGTGTGAATGTACAGGAATCCGTTTTCCTGAAAGAAGTTGTGAATGGCTCGGCAGATGCAGTTGCGGACGCGAAAGACCGCTCCGAACGTGTTGGTTCGCGGGCGCAGGTGAGCGACCGTGCGAAGGTACTCAAACGAGTGCCGCTTTTTCTGCATCGGGTACGTTTCCGCGTCGGCAATGCCGTAGACGGTAATTTTCGTTGCGTGAACTTCGGTCGGCTGTTTGGCGCCGGGCGACTTGACGACTTCGCCAACAACGGCAATCGAGCTGCCGGTTGTCAGACGGAGGACGTCAGACTGATAATTTTCCAGCGTGTTGGGCGCAAGAATCTGGATGTTTCCCAGACTCGTTCCGTCGTTGAGTTCTATAAAACTGAATCCTGCTTTGGAATCGCGGCGGGATCGAACCCAGCCTTCCAGCAACGCCGTCTGACCGGCGGACGATTCCTGACGAGCTTCTTTGACTGTTAGTTTATCCATGGTAATTTTTGAATGGCGAGGAAAAGCTATTAGCCTCTAGCTACTAGCTATTAGCTAGGGGCTAGGAGCTAGAAGCTAAATAAATATTGTCTGTTCTCTGTCCGGGCCGACGGAAACGATGCCGACTTTCGCGCCGACGATCTCTTGCAGCCGTTCGACGTAACGTTTGGCGTTGTCCGGCAGGTCGCTGTAATTGCGGCATCCGGTCGTGTCCGACATCCAGCCGGGCATGGTTTCGTAAACCGGTTTGACTTCGTACAGGTCTTCCACCAGAGCGGGGAAATCGGTCGTGCGTTCGCCGTTGATTTCGTACGCTGTACAGATGCTGATTTCCGGCATCTGGTCGAGAACGTCGAGCAGCATCAGCGACAACATCGTAACGCCTGACAGACGCGACGTGTACCGGACGGCAACGGCGTCGAACCAGCCGCAGCGGCGCGGTCGTTTTGTGACGGTACCGTATTCATGCCCAGCGTCGCGAATCTTCTGACCGATTTCGTTGTCCTGTTCCGTCGGGAAAGGACCGCCGCCAACGCGGGTCGTGTACGCTTTCATAATCCCGACGACGTTTTTCACGAACTTGGCGGGAATGCCCGCTCCAGCGCAGACGCCCACGCCAGAGGAGTTGCTGCTGGTAACAAACGGGAACGTGCCGTGGTCAATGTCCAGCAGCGCGCCCTGCGCCCCTTCAAAGAGAACGTTTTTATCGGCGTCTACCGCGTTGAGCAGAAACGCCGTCGTGTCCGTTACCATCGGCTTGAGCTTTTCCGCGTAAGCTGTGTACTTTTCGAGCGTTTCGGAATAAGAAACCTGCTCTTTTCCGCCGTCCGGGTCCATGCCGTAAAGATACTGATTTTTGATTTGCGTAACTTCTTTAAGCCGTTCCGGGAACGACGGCAAATACAAGTCGCCCAGACGAAACGCCATCGACCGCCCCACTTTATCTCGATAGCACTGACCGATTCCGCGCATGGTCGATCCAATCGGCTCATGAGCGCACAGCGAGTTCATAATCCGGTCTTCCAGAAAATGCCACGGCATAATCACGTGCAGACG
>JAFSMW010000001.1 GCA_017447745.1 Thermoguttaceae bacterium | reverse complement strand
CTAATCACTAATTCCTAATTGAACCCACCGCCGCTTCCATCGTTGACGGCCAGTCGAGATTCGTCCAGTCGCCGGCGAGTTCAAGATTTTCCGGCAGCGGCGTCTGTTCAAACCAGAGCTGTCTTGCCATCGTCCATTCAACCGATGGGACGCAAACGGCGTCCTTCCAATGCAGCGTTTCCAATCTCAAAATTTTCGCTTCCGGGTTGAGTTCCGCCAACTCCTGACGAACCTGGGATTTGAACCCGTTCTTTCGTTCCTGCCAGCAGTTCGTTCCCGAAACGACGCCGCGATAATAGTATCCAAGATCGTCTTTGTCGCCGGAGAAAATCCACTGTACAGTTCGGTCTGGAAAGACCCCGTGCGGCGTGGGCAGAAACGGCGAATCCGTCCAGAAATGAACGCAGGAAATAGACTCCGTCTGATACGAGTCCGTCAACGAAGCAAGCGGGGAAAAGAGCTTTTGCGCCGCTGAGAAGTTGGTCGCCAAGACGTATTTCTCAGCCAGAATCCGTTCGCCAGTTGACAGCGTAACCGCTCGAATGCGGTTTTTGCCTCGTTCCAGTTCCGCGACCGTACATTTTCGGCGAATTTCCACTCCTAGATTTTGTAACGCCGCCGACAATTTGACGTCGAACAGTTCCTGAAGCGGAATCGTCGGCAAAAAACAGTTCCAGCGGTTTCGTCCTTCAAAGAAAGAGCAAACGAAAACTTTCCGAACCATTTCGTAACACGGACGGTCAAGCGAGCAGGAAAGAGCGCTCAGCACAATCGGCTCGTAGAACCGCGTCCGAACGGACGGCGGCGTTTTGCGTTTGTCCAGCCACTGACCGAACGAGCCGTCAAACGTCTTTTGCCGCGCAATCGACATCAGATCAAAAATGATTCTCAGCCGCTCTTTCCACGACAGAAATTTCAAACTCCGCAGGACGGGCGCCAGACGCAGCATGCCCGGAAGCCGATCCGATTCTTTAAACGGTCGCGGCGCCGCCGTTGCCGGTTTGTCCGGCGGATAAAAGTAGAATTCCCGTTCCGGTTTCCAGTACTCGATCAACCCGGTTTGAGCAAAGAATTCCCTCACGCCGTCGCAGCAGTCCAGAAACGCGTGCGGGCAGTTGTCCAGCCAACGCATCGACGGCAAATCGTAAAACGACGCGCACCGTCCGCCCAGATACGGCGACCGTTCCAGTACAACGACGCTCTGACCGGCTCGCGCCGCGTTCCACGCTGCGCGTAGTCCCGCCAGTCCCCCGCCGATTACGACAGTGCGATTACGATTTTGTGAATACATTGGTTGTAGGGAATAGGGAGTAGGGAATAGGGAGTGGTAAGTTTTTAGTGGTTAGTGGTAAGGACGCAAGCGTCCATCTAACTTAGCGCTTCTTCAATTGGAGCGCACGCATATTTTTCTTGCAGTTACACATGATTGAGTCCAGCTCGCGGCAGTCCTCTGCCGTCCTACCGCGTTAGCGGTTGAATATGTCTAGCCGTGGGTGAAACCCACGGGCAGCTGAAACACATATAAATAAAAACATCGACAAATTCTCTTTTCTATCCTCCGCGCCCAAAGGCGCGGAGGATAGAAAAGAGGTTGACTCGATTAAAGAGAATCTTTTTAATCATTTTTTCCGTGGGTTAAAACCCACGGCTATTAATATTGAACTGCTACGCAGTTCTAGTGGAAGCGCTTCGCGCTGGTGTCTTTTATTGAAATGACATCTCTCCGGGATGCGATTCAGCTTTTTATCTTATCTGTCTTCGCAAGAATAATATGCGTACACCTCTTCAATTGCTAATTGCTAATTGACAATTGCTAATTCTCCTTCCCCTCCTTGCTAAATTTGAAGTTTGTGGTAAAAATATATATTGTATTAAGGAATGAAAATTCCGGGTTGTCTGAGTAGCTCAGAGGATAGAGCGCCGGTTTCCTAAACCGAAGGTCGTCGGTTCGAATCCGACCTCGGATAGTTTTAAAGTGGTAAGTTGTAAGTAGTTAGTAGTAAGGACGCAAGCGCTCATCTTACTTACCACTTACCACTAACCACTTACCACTCTCCATCAAGCTCTCGCAACTCGCAACTCATTATACTCATTTCTCCAGTTCTTTCCAGTACCGGTTAATTTTCTCTTGATAGCCCGGCAGAGGAATCGGTTTTGTATCTATCGGGAACGCTTTCTGAAGTTCCGGCGGAAGTTCACCCCAGATTCGTCGCTTCAACGCCTCGGCTTGTTCATCTGAAATCTGCTGGGACTCGCCGTCAGACGTTTTCTCGCCCGCGCCCGGCGCAGAAGCGTCTACCGTCTTTTCGTCGTCGGTTCCCTCGTTTTTATTATCCTGTTTCTCCTTGTCTGATTCCGGCGCTTTGCTGTTGTCGTCCTTCTGTTTACTTCGGGAAAACGACAGCTGATTGATAAACGAAATAAAATGATCGCAAATCTGTTCCTGCAGCCCCTGATTGATTTCGCCGGCGTCGCGGAGCTTGAACAGCTCGTACGTCTGCCGCATGAGCCGGACGATTTCCAGCAGCGGCGCGTCCTCTTCCGAAACCGCAGCGGTTCCCAGCTCGTTCCAAACGGTATCAAGGAACTCCTGCTCTTTTCTCTTTTGTTCCCGTTCCGCTTTTTGCGCGTCGGATAGATTCTCCTCAACCTCGGCGGTCAGGTCGCCCAACAAGGCGTCGTCGAGAGAGTCGAGAGAATCGGCGTCTTTCGGACGCTCTCCGCGAAGCAGTTCCGGCGAAACTGTAACAGTCGTCAAAAACCACGTCAACGACGCCAGCCGCTGCTGTCTGTCTGCCAACACCGCGGCAGACTCTTCCGAAAGCGTCATCGACCCGGCGTCGAGAGCGTCGGCGTACGCCTGACGCGTCTGCTCCAAAACCTGACGCTGCTGCAATTCCAGCAACTTCAAGTCTTCAATTGAAACCTTGCTCTGCGGCTTGTCGTTGTCGGAACTATCAGTGGAATCCGGCTGAGCGTCTTCCGATTCGTTTGCTCTGTTCATCGCCAGAATCGCCAATTGTTCCGCTTCATTGAGCGTGTCGAGAATCTGCTCCAACCGCTCCGTCGCCTCGTTTTGACAGACGGCAATCGTCTCAGCGCTTTGCCCCTGCTGAATGAACTCGGCGGCTTGAACCATATACACTCGAGTTTGTAGCAGCGTATCTGTTACAACGGTCATATTGGGAGCGTCCAGCGACCCTACCCTGTCTGCCAACTCCTGCTGACGGTTTGCCAGCGTCGCCGATTCGTTGTTGTCGGTTTCCTTTTGAATGGATTTGACCGCGTCGTTGAGCGTTACTTGCTGATCGTAAATCTGTTCGACTTCCGCCTTGAGTTCCAGCCGCTTTTGCGCGGCGTCGTCTCCGGAGGCGGAGAGAATCGCCCAGGCTCGGTCGTAGATTTCCCGCAAATGGACGATTGCCGCGCTGGCGCTGACTGCGTTGTTTGTTTCCAGAGCCTGAGCGTAGACCGGACGCAGCAGCGGGGCGTCGAGAACTTTCACCGTTTGCTGTAACGCCGCCGACCATTTCGCCGCCTGCGGCTGGGATTCCGTTTGCTCGTACGCCGCTGCGGATTCCGACGCTTGAGCCAGCCACGCCTGCGTCTGGACAGCCGTCTGCGGAACGACGGTCGCGACAGTCTCAATCGTCTCCGGCGTCATTCCGTTTCGAATCTGTTTCTCAAGGGACAATACTGTGTGACGAATCTCCCGGAACGACTCGCACAGTTCCCGATACTGACGCCATTGACCAAACGAGTCCGCCGCCAGCGTCAGTTCCTCCGTCAGCTTTTGGATGAGTTCTTTCAGACGGCTTTGCGCGTTCCGGTCGGACGCATCCAAAGTGAGAATCGAGAAAAGCCGGGCGATTTCGTCATTATACTGCGACTGCAGCTTTTCCAGCCGCCGCCCCGCCGACTCGAGATCGACAAGCGTTCTGCCCCACGGCGCGTGATTCATCTTGACCCGTTCGACCAGCGCCGCCAGCTGACCGCGAACGCCGTCTTTCTCGCCCCACGTCTGACGGGCGAACTCGTCGTACAGCCCCGCCGCCGCTGCTGGGTTCGATTCGTTTTGCGCCTTGGAAAGCGTGTCCAGCGCCCGCCGCAGTTCCGAACCGATTCGGATTCTGGCGGCAACGAGAATCTTGTTGAGTTCGTCCGCTGTTACAACTTTCAGCCGCAGCAGCGCGCTGTCGCCTTCTTCCATGCGGGTGTCAACCGCCTGCGCCATCACGTCCAGCTGAGCGCCCGGCTGTAGCTCCATGGTCGATAAATTCAGAGCCGTCGTTTCCGTTCGTTCCTTCGGCGGACGCTTGATCGACTCGTCCTGAAACGCGTCCCAAACCGGCTGACGCTGATACACGATTTTCGCCGGCTTGACGCCCGTCTGGATTTCCTCCAGCTTGAGAATTCGCCATCTCACCGACGTTGACACGACGCCGTAATCGTCCGACGAACGGATTTCCAGCGGAATCAGGGCGTCCGCCACGACTTCCATATCCGGCGTTTGACACGCGATCAGTTCCGCTTTCGGCGCTTCGTCCGGCGTTACATCGATCGTCTGCCACATCGTTTCGCAGGTCGAGGATAGTTCTTTTTCTTTGTCTTCGGACGTTATAAAAACTCGGTATTGAGCGGACGCGTTCCAGCGTCGCTCCGCTTTATAGACATTCCCAACAACGTTCTGATTTTCCAGCGGAATCGTTTCCTGCGAGTTATCGTCGTTATTAATTATCTGTATTGACGCCTGCATATTGTCAACAGCGTTCTCGATTGTTACAGTAAATCGAACTGTCGAACCGGCAGGGACAACGGCGTCTTCGAAACGGGAAATGTCATACGCGCCGGTCATCGTCGCCGCTGGCGGGATAACTCGAATGGTTACGGATTCAATACTCGGGAAAATCCGTTCCTGATGCAATTTAACGTATCGCGGATTGAGCAGATGCGGCTCATATTTCAACGCCAAAAAGACGGCAGCCAGGAACACAACCGCTGCAATCAATTCTATAATCCAGCGAAGGAAGGGAAGTTGACTTGTCAGCCATTGATCAAGCTGTCCTTGCTGAAGAACGTCGTCAGCGTTGGAAATGGCTGCCTGAGACAATTCCGCCGACTCGTTGACCGCTGCGTCTCGCCGCTGAAATTCCAGCGCCGCTGTCAGTTCGCCGGGCTTCATTCCAAGATACTGCTCCATTGAGGACGCAGCATTCTGAATCTTCCGTCTCGCTCGTAACAGCAAAAAAATCAAAAGAGCAGCGCTCAGAGCGATTCCCAAAATCAGAATGCCGGTTCTCGCTGGCGTTGAGAATTCATAGTTGTAATCTGCAACCCCGGCAATAAACCCAAACGCCAGGAAAAAGACAAACGCCTCCCAAATCGCGCCGAGAATGCTCACGGCGGTCAACGCGTTTCGCCAGAAATAAAATCGGGATAGCGGCATTATAATTTTAGATTGCAAAAACGTCTATTCCTTTTTCAAGTACAGTCTCGACCAGTCAAACAGGAGGACGGCGAGCAAAAGCGCCAAAAGCCAAAACTGATTCCATATCGCAACGGGCGGGCGGACGACGCGAACCCGGGGCGCATCTGGACGTACGGCGTCGAGGACGGATTTGTTGTCCGCAGGGCGGAACGCGAACCCGCCGGTCGGCTTGCACAGTTCCGACAACGCGGCGGAATTGGCGCTTGTGTTACGCCATTCTTCCGAAACGACAGCGTCCTCGACCGGCTTTTCAACGCGGCTGTCGGCAGACGGTTTGACCATCGCTCGAACGAGATTGACTTGGAACTGATTATAAATTGCCTCGCCGGCTCCCTGACGCCATCGCCACAGGGAATCCGTCAAAACGGTTGCGACGCGAACGTTTCCAACGTCGTGAACCGTCAGCAGGGGCGAGGCGTTGTCCGCCGTCGTCAGCAGGATTTGGACGTTCGCTTTAAGCTGTTTGACCGAAACGACAGAACCCAGCGGCGGCAGAGTCGACCAATCGAATTTGTCTTTTGACGACATCTGAAGCCAGGCGGTTGTCTGTCCCAGCGGGGAAATCGCCGCAGCACTGCGAATCTTCCCGGACGGGGCGGATACCTCGCTGACGTCAAACGGAATCAAGCGTCCGTCCAGCGCCGTAACAGGCGCAAAGTCCGTCTGAGCGTTCCAGAAACATATAATCGCCTTTCTGGTTGAATTCTCTCCCAACTCGCCAGAAATGTATTCCCGCAACGCGTCTTGCTGTTCAGCCGTCAGCCAGTCCAAAACGGGATTGATAAAAATCAAGACGTCGAATTCGTTGAGTCTTTCCGCCGAGGTTGGGAACGATTCCAGAGCGCAGGAATCCTCTTTGACGTATTCTTTAGACGCGTTCTGTAACACAACGGACAGCTTGACCATGCCCGTTCGCGCGAGGAGATTTCGCAAATACCGGAACTCCCAGCAGGGCGACCCGGAAACGAGCAGAACCCGAATCTGCCGCTCTTCCGCCTCCGCCCGACGCGTAACCGCATTATCCGCCTTGATAAACTCGTCATCCTGGTTGACGATTTGCAGCGTGTACTCGTACTCGCCCGGCTCTGGAGGAACAACCTTAAACGATTGATTCACAACAAAATGCGGTGACGGAACCTTGATTTCTTTCGAACCTGCAACCTTCGGATTAGAAGACCGTAGGTTGCAGGTTTGAATCAGTTCAACCTTAACGGTTTTTCCCTGCAGTCCGTCGGCGCGAAGTTGGAATTCCAGCTCGTTCTCGTGTCCGGCAAAGAGAACGGAGTCCAGCTTGACGTTTTCAATACCAGCATTGGGAATCGGCTTGTCCTGTCCGAGCGCCAAGGCGAAAACCTTCGGATTGACGCCGGACTGTCTCTGATTGTTAAGGACTTGTTCTGAATCCGGAGCTGGCTGACCGACCGCTGCGCCGTCAGAAAGGATAAACGCAGCAGAAAGCGTCTGACGGTCAATTTGAGAACTGAGCGTCTCAACGCCATGCGCCAGCGCTCCTTTCGGGTCGGACGTTAAAGCGTTTGCCGTTCGCTGTTCCAACGTCGATTTCCAGTCCGCAGCGCTGGTAATTTCCGTAACTGCGTCCGGGGAACTGAACGCGCTCTCAAAGAGACGATAATTCTGTAACAGCTTTTCCAGAGCGTCTGTATTCTTATCCACCCATTGAACCATCGCCTGATTTCTGGTTTGAGCGTCGCCGGGCTGCTGCGGCAGGTTCATGCTTTGCGAATCGTCAACCAGAAAGAGAATCGACGGCTTCACCCAAACGACGGGCTTAAACGTCGTCTGAATTGCCATGACACACAAAATCGCGCCCGCCGCAATAAAGCAAATCCAGCCCCAACGCCGTTCTCGCTGAGAATATCGGCTCGGTTTTCGCCCGAATCGCCAAAAGAGGGTAACGAGGATAACGAGTCCAATAATAGCCAATACTCTTGACAACCAAGTCGTTCCGGGTTTGTATTCAATTGTCGAAGTCGTTGACGGGGTGGAAAGGGAAACCGTTACAACTCTGTCCAACAGCGGAATCCATAAATCGCTCATGGACCAGGCGGACTGCGTTCCGTCTACGGCAGACGAAAAGACCCAGACGCCGTCGCGGGAAAGGATTGTCGAGCTGTCGGAAAACGCCGAAGACCAGCCGTCGGTCGATTCGTAAACGCTGTTAATCAGCGATGGGAACGGGACGGGCTTTCCTGCAAGGGATTCAAAGTCCGGCGTTTGCCACAGCAGACTGCGGGGATTGAGCGTTTCGTACGGGCGCGCCGTTTTAGACGGTTCTCCTGCCAGCGGCGGCAAAACGTCTTTTAATAACTGGCGTGACGAATCGTCCAAACAATGCGGAGCAAAAATCCAGACAGGGCGGAGTTCCGTTCTCCGATTTTCTACGACTTTCGCCAGCCATTGCGGGACGCTGCGAATTCCATGCAGAATCAAGACGTCGGCGTTTTGAGCCGTTGTCGGGTTGACAGAGTCCGGCGTCGAAACGTCAAAGCGAACGTCGTTTCCGAGTTGTTCAAATCCCGCCTTGAAATACGCCGGGGCGTTGTTCGAGGCGTCGTTAACAATCAAATATACGCTGTGCAATTCCGCCGGGGCGTCGGTTTGCGAGTTGGAAACCTCGGTCTGTTGAGGAACGTAAAACACCGGTTGAGCGACCAGAACGACAGCCAGCAGAATCAACGCGGTTTGCAGAATCAGTTGAACGACGTCGGACTGTTTTTGCTTGGGCGCCGCCGTTTTGTACGCCTGAAACAAAATGTCCATAGCCGCCCACGAGCGGCGTTCCGTCCAGCGGCGTCGAAGCCAGTACAGAATCAACGGCGCCAGCGCAAGCGGGAGAGTCAGCAGAATCCAGGGCTGTAACAGCGTCATGGCGTCCCCCCTCCGCGAAGAATCTGCTCAACGGGAACGTCGGTCGGCGCCAGACGGTACTCGATTTCCAGAGCGCTGCAAATTGACCGGATCGCGCTCAGATGTCGCTCCAGCGCTTCCAGATACGCCGTTTTAATCTGTGACGGCTCCGCGTCCAGACCGTGTGCGTCCGATTCCAAATCGACAAAACGGGTTCTGTTATTGAATGGAAACGTCAGCTCGTCCCGGTCGAGGACTTGATAAACACGGCAGTCGTGTCCCATCGCGCGAAGCCGTTTCAAGGCGGATTCCACCGATTCCGGAGCGTCGAAGAAGTCGCTGAAAACCAGAACCAGCCCCTTTCTCTGCCAGCGCGTTAAGACGTGAGAAAGCGCCGCGCTGATCGAGGCGTTTCCGTTGGGAAAGCGATTTGTAACAGACGTCTCGTCCAGCGAGTCCAGAAAAGTCGTCCATTGGTTCAGACCGCGAAACGGAGCGCTGACGTCAACATCTTTTCCGGACGCCGCCCAACAGGCGGAA
Source organism: Thermoguttaceae bacterium (assembly GCA_017447745.1). GTDB lineage: Bacteria > Planctomycetota > Planctomycetia > Pirellulales > Thermoguttaceae > RUG11551. The sequence goes on along the minus strand of JAFSMW010000001.1, from coordinate 4,336 downwards.
TCGTTTTGACGCAGCGCCAAATAGGCGTTGACGCCTGCCAGAATCTGAGCGTATTCAAACTTGCTCAACGGGGACGATTCCCCCTTGTACCCCATTCCCGCTGAGGCGTCGAGGAACATATAGACGCATAAATCGACGTCCTCCTCGTACTGCCGCACGTGCAGTTTGTCGGTGCGGGCGTACACTTTCCAATCGACTCTGCGCAGTTCGTCTCCCGGCGAGTAGGGTCGAAGCTGAGCGAACTCAACCGCCAAGCCCTGTCCCGCCCCGCGATGCTCTCCTGCCAGCAAGCCCTCAACAACGCGCCGGCTGCGGAGTTTCAACCCCGACAGCTGAGCCAGCGTCGCAAGGCTCAAATTGAGCGGAGAGAATTCGTCAGGAAGACGCGCTGCGTTATTATCCATTGTCGATTATCTGCTTAACTACCTCGTCTGCGTTGACGTTTTCCGCCTCCGCATGGAAATTGAGAACGATTCTGTGACGCATTACAAGTGGGGCGACTTTTTTCACGTCTTCCAGCAGCGGATTGACGCGCCCGTCCATCGCCGCCGCCGCGCGAGCCGCCAGGACAAGATACTGTCCCGCTCGCGGACCCGCGCCCCAGCGAACGTACTGTCGAACCGCGTCACAAGACGTTTCCTCCGGACGCGACTGCCGAATGATATTCAGCGCGCGCCGCGCCGTCTGTTCGTCAACCGGCATCGACCTGACCAGCTTTTGGAACTGCCGAATCAACTCGCCCGACGCCTGCGCCTTGAGCGGCGCCGATTCCCCCGGCTGACAGCGCAGAATCACTTCCAACTCGTCCTTTTCGTTGGGATACGTCAGCGGAACGTTGAACATGAACCTGTCCAGCTGCGCCTCCGGCAACGGGTACGTACCGCCCTGTTCGATGGGGTTTTGCGTAGCGAGAACGAAAAACGGCTTCGGCAGCGCGTACGTCTGACCGCCGACGGTCGCCTGACCTTCCTGCATCGCTTCCAGAAGAGCCGCCTGCGTTTTGGGCGGCGTCCGGTTGATCTCGTCCGCCAAAACCAGATTGGCGAACAGCGGTCCCTGCTGGAATTTCAAACTCCGGCTTCGGGTAGTCTTGTCTTCCTGAAGGATTTCCGTCCCGATAATATCCGACGGCATCAAATCCGGGGTAAACTGGATTCGACTAAACGACAAATTGAGCGTCTGCGCCAGCGAACGAACCAGCAGCGTCTTCGCCAGTCCCGGAACCCCGGTCAGCAAACAGTTCCCGCCGCACAGCAGACAGCTAATCAAGGCGTCGATGGTCTGCTCCTGCCCGACAATCGCCCTGGACAGTTCCGATTTAATCGCGCCGCACGTTTCTTTGAGCTTTTTGAGCGTCTCTAAATCCGACATGGCAATATTTCCTTTAACAGTATTTATTGTCAAAAAACAGCTTATATTTTTCCTCGTCTATGACAATATAGCTTATTATTCTATATATAAAGACGAAAAAGGAGAAAAAAATTAAGCTTCAGACGTGATAAAACAGATAATTTAGACAAAAACTCGTTTTTTTCAGGAATCGTGTTTTGAATTTTTCCTTCCCAGATAAAAAGCGATAATGCCTGCCATTGAAGCAATGCTCATACCAATTCCAGCAAACGCCCGACGAGGCGTTACAAACAATTTAAAGCAGTTGATCAAAAGCCCTTTCAAGGCGGAGAAAAAATGAATTACGTTGACTTTCAAGCCTGCCATCCGAAAGTAATACTGATTAAACAGTTTTGCCGCTATATACGATTCTCTGTAACTGCGTTTCCAGTAATACCGACACGTACCGCGGGAAGCGGGCTGCAATTCCGGCGCGATCGCCTTAAAGGTTTTAATAATCAGAATATTATGAATCTGAAATAAATAAAACGCCAGTTCCGAATCTTCCCCGCCAGTTTTTCCATAGGACAAATCAAACGGACCTTCCCGGTACTGCAAACACTTGAGTCTGTACATTGTACAGCCAGACGCCGCCGATTCCAGCTTTTGTCCCTCATGGAACATGTGTTGATAATCGCGAATGCCTTTGAGATACTCTGGAAAGCCGGGATCGTATTCTGGAACGACTGTTCCGTAGGTAATGTCGGCATCGTATTCCCGCTGAACTTCGACCAGCTTTTCCAGCCAATCGGGCTGCGCCCATTCGTCGTCGTCAATAAAGGCAAGAAACTCTCCGCGACATTCCGCAGCGCAGCGGTTGCGCGCAAGGGCGATGTTCGGCTCCGGTTCGCAATAATAGCGAATCTCAATTCCCTTTTCCTTCGCCTCATACGCTATCTGTTCGACAATTTCCTTAGACCCCTGCGAGGCGTCGTTTTCCGTTACGACAATATCAAACGGAAACGACGTCTGCTGGTCAATAAGGCTCCTGAGGCATTTTGCAATGCCTTCAGGACGCTTATACGTACACACTCCGACAGTTACCAATGGGGAAATATTTGACATTTAAAGTTTCGAGAAACGCCTCCAGGGGGCGGGTATTACCTGCCAAAAAAACAAACAACAATTGATTATCGCGGACAATGTCCGCTCCCCAGAAATAACTCCTCACTCCTCATTCCTAACTCCTAATTATTCACCGTATCCGTTTGGATGATTCTTATGCCAATTCCAGGCGGTTTCGACAATCGCTTCGATACTGGGGTACTTGGGGTTCCAGCCGAGTTCTTTGCGGATCGTTTCCGACCCGGCAATGAGGGTCGCGGGATCGCCGGGGCGGCGGTCGACGACGTCGGCGGGAATCGGATGTCCGGTAATCTGTCGCGCGGCTTCGATAACCTGTTTGACGGAATAGCCGGCGCCGTTGCCGAGGTTGTATTTTCGACTTCCCTTATCCAAATCGTTCAAAGCGAGAATGTGCGCCTGAGCGAGGTCTTTGATGTGAATATAGTCTCGAACGCACGTTCCGTCAGGCGTGTCGTAATCGTCGCCGAAAATCTTGAGCCGGTCTCGCTGACCCAACGCGACTTGCAAGACAAGCGGAATGAGGTGGGTTTCCGGATGATGGTCTTCCCCGCGGGTTTCAGACGCCCCCGCCGCGTTGAAGTATCGCAAAGCGCAGTATTTAATCTTGCCGGTCTTGTCCAGCCAATGCAAGAACCGTTCGATAATCGCCTTGGATTCTCCGTATGGGCTGCCGGGAACGATGCGTTCTTTTTCGGTAATCGGGATGGTTTCCGGGTCGTCGAACAGGTTGGCGGTAGACGACAAAATGAACTTCCGGACGCCGTGTTCGTCCATGCTTTCCAGCAGCCGCAGCGCGTTGGTTACGTTGCAATCCAGATACTTAAACGGATTCTGCATGGATTCGCCCACCAGAGAATAGGCGGCGAAGTGCATCACCGCTTCGATATCCGGGTGCGCCTCAAAGGCAGCGTCGATTTGCGTCTTGTCTGCCAGGTCGCCCAGAATAAACGTTGCGCCCGGGTGAACAGCCGCGCGATGTCCCTGAAACAGGTTGTCAAAAACCACAACGTCGTAGCCGGACTCAACCAGCATTTCCGTCGCCACAGAACCAATATACCCGGCGCCGCCGGTTACCATTACTTTCATCTGAAGTCCTTTGAATTAAAAAGTTAAAACTCCGAGAGACTATGCGATCATAAAAGATAAAGCTGTTCTATACAACTCAAAACGCTTTGTTCTTCTATTTCATACTTAACTCTATCGGAAGCGAATTAGGATAATTTAACTATATTATACAACATAATATAGAAAAGTCAAGAAATGAGTAAAAAAAGATTGAATGGAGAGGGCGCAAATTCATTTTTAAAGACAAAGGAGAATACGAAAACGCCTCTCAGGTAGACAAAAAGGTCGGGAAAACGGACGTGGGCGGGTCGGGCAAACGGTCGCGGTTGTTGCGATAAATGTTGCGACGAAACCCAAAGTTGAAACTCACAACATCGAACAACATTTTCCGCAAGTCCTTGAAAATACGGGGTTTTTGCAAAAAGAAAGCCCTGGTTGTAATTATTTACAACAGGGCTTAATACCTCCTGCAGGGCTCGAACCTGTGACCCGTTGATTAAGAGTCAACTGCTCTACCAACTGAGCTAAGGAGGCATTTGAAAGCATTGGCAAAACGGAAGATTCGCCAACGCTTTCAAAATTATGCACTTATTATACCCATTCCCGAAAATAACGCAAGGGGGAGCGGACAATTTTTTTGCCAAAGGGGTGCGATAAATTTTGGGTTGTGAAAATAGGTAAGATAAGAAACTAAAACGTAGACCACGCCTTTAGGCGTGGGATTCAAAACGGCATAAATAGTAATATAACGCACGAAGTCCCCTCCCTTCCCCGCGCCAATAGGCGCGGGGAAGGG
>JAFSMW010000114.1 GCA_017447745.1 Thermoguttaceae bacterium | reverse complement strand
TGCGTCGTTGGCGTAGAAGCAGGTCAGCTTCCCGTTGAGCGTTCCCAGGTACGGCTCCCAAATGCCGCCGCGGGATTCCGTGTATTCCGCTACGGTGGAATGATGAGTCCAGCTTTGCCCTTCGTCCTGCGAGACGCTGACTTGCAGCGACGTATAAAACCCTTTCGGCTCGTTCCCGACGGCGCGATAGGCAAGATACAGCGTGTTGCCGTCGCGATAAAAATTGACGTTGGCGCAGCGTTTGTCCGGACGAAACGACGCCTGAACCGGAGCCGTCCACGTCTTGCCGTTGTCGGAACTGGCAAGCGTCTTGATTCCGCCGCCCGTCTCGATTCCCGCCAATATTCTCCCGTCTGCCAACCGGCAAATTCGCGGGGCGTATCCACGAGAAGAAATCAGCCGAGCCGTTCCGTCTGACCACGAAAAAGAGATTTGCTCAGACTCTGCCGCCGCGTTCTGCTGTGAAAGCGTTACACTGCTCAATCCCAGCGCCCAAAACGCGGCTGTCAGAAGAACGATAGAATACGGCTTGATGGTCATGGGTATAGTGCGTTCAATCTTGGGGTGTGCGAAAAAAGGAAAGATTTATAATTGAACATAATCAACGCCTTTAGGCGTTTGTTCCTCACAGCTTCAGCTGTGAGAACAATCAAATATTAAATATCGTAGCCCACGCCTTTAGGCGTGGGATTCAAAACGACACAAATAGAATTATAACGCACGAATTCCCCTCCCTTCCCCACTCCATTCGGAGTGGGGAAGGGAGGGGAAGGGAAGCGTTTGGGGGAGGAGCTCTTTGTTTAGTCCCCCAGATAAATCTGAGGGCTACGTTTTTTGAATTGTTTTTATTTCCCACACCTAAAGGTGTGGGCTACGTTTATATTACTAAGAGCTAAGCGCTCTTGTTACTTCCACGTTCGTTCGATAAACGTCGTGTCGCCTGTGGCGGTAACGAACGTTTCGTGGTTGAGAATTTCCAGGTGTCGCGGAATGGTCGTTTTGACGCCCTGAATGTTGAGCTCTGACAGAGCGCGTTTCATTCTGGCGATCGCCTCAGCGCGGGTGGCGCCTTTAACCAGCAGTTTCCCGATCATGGAGTCGTACCACGGCGAGACGGTGTACCCGGCGTGAACGTGCGAGTCCCAGCGGACGCCGTATCCTCCCGGCGGGAAGAAATGCGTAATCGTGCCGGGGCAGGGGCGGAAGTTCGCGTCGGGGTCTTCTGCGTTGATTCGACATTCAATGACGTGCCCGGTGGATTTAATGTCCTTTTGCGTAAAGGGCAGCTTTTCTCCCGCGGCAACCATAATCTGGGTTTTAATCAGGTCGATGCCGGTGAGCATTTCTGTAACAGTGTGCTCGACCTGAATTCGGGCGTTGAGTTCGATAAAATAGAACTCTCCCGATTTATCGACGATGAACTCGATTGTCCCGGCGTTGGTGTATCCTGCCTGCTTGACCAGCCTGACCGCCGCCTCGCACATGGCTTTTCGGGTCGATTCCGGAATGTGGGGCGAGGGGGTTTCTTCGATGAGCTTTTGGTGCCGGCGCTGCATCGTGCAGTCGCGTTCGTACAGATGAACGACGTTGCCGAAATTGTCCGCCATGAGCTGGACTTCAACGTGACGCGGGTTCTCGATGTACTTTTCGATATAGACGTCTCCGTTGCCGAACGCCGCCGCCGCTTCGGTCTTCGCCTGATTGAACCCGGTAATGAGCTGTTCGTCGTCTCGGGCGACGCGCATTCCGCGCCCTCCGCCGCCGGCTGTCGCTTTGATAAGAACCGGATAGCCGAACTTTCGGGCGATTTTGAGCGCTTCGTCTTCGTCTTTGATTAAGCCGTCGCTGCCGGGGACGGTGGGAACATTTGCCGTCTTGGCGATTTGTCGAGCGGTGTTTTTATCGCCCAGCATAGCCATCGCCTCGTGAGTGGGGCCGATGAACTCGAACTTGCAGGATCGGCAGATTTCCGCAAAGTGAGCGTTTTCCGCCAGAAAGCCGTAGCCCGGGTGAATCGCCTGGCTGGCGCTGACTTCCGCCGTCGAAATAAGACGGTCAATTTTCAGGTAGCTGTCGTGCGCTTTGGCGGACCCGATGCAGTAGGCTTCGTCTGCGTAACGCAAATATTCTGATCCCCGGTCTGCTTCGCTGAACACGGCAACCGAACGGATGCCCATGTCTCGGCAGGCGCGGAAGATTCTCAACGCGATTTCGCCGCGATTGGCGACAAGTATTTTATCAAACATAGCGTATGGCGCCAGAAGGTTGACCTCCAGCGCGTGAGGAAAAGGTTGTAACGCTTAAAATTCTATACGAAGTTTATCCGCGAGTGTCAATCTTGAACAGCGCTTGACCGAACTCGACCGGCGCGCCGTTTTCGACCAGAACAGCGACGACGCGGCCAGCGACGTCAACGGGAATCTGGTTCATGACTTTCATGGCTTCGATGATGCAAGCCGTCTTGCCCATCACAGCCGTGTCGCCGACTTTCAAATACGGAGCGGCGTTGGGATTGGGCGCCGCATAGAACGTGCCGACCATGGGGCTGTTGATCGTCTTGATAGCCGGGTCTTCTTTCGGTTCTGCGGGAGCGGCAGCGGGCGCAGCCGGGGCAGCCGCTGGAGCGGGAGCAGGAGCGGAAACGACAGCTGGCGCTGAAACGGCGACCAGTTCTCCGCCGCGCTTGAGTTTGAGCTGTGTGTTGCCCTGGCAGAGTTCCAGTTCGTTCAAATCGTACTGCTTCATCAACGACAGAAGCTGTTCCAGATTTTCAGCGTCAAAAATGTTTACGTTTGATTTTTCCATGGATGATTCCTTGAGTTTTTTAGCCATAGACGTTTTACTAATTGTATATCATATCTTCCAAACGGTTCGACAGCGCCGAGGTGAGAACCTCGCAGCCGTTTTTCGTAACCAGAATATCGTCTTCGATTCGGATTCCGCCCCAGTCCTGCAGGTAAATGCCCGGTTCGACTGTGATTACCATGCCCGGCTTGAGGACAGTGTCGTCTTTGGGCGAGAACGACGGGGACTCGTGAATGTCCAGCCCGACGCTGTGTCCCAGCCCGTGACCAAAGTATTTACCGTATCCGGCTTTGGCGATAAAATCTCGCGCAACCGCGTCGATTTCGCTGCATTTCAGCCCCGGTCTGACCGCGGCAATTGCCGCCTGTTGAGCGTCGTAAACGATAGAGTAAATCTTTTTGAACTTGGGCGACAGCTTGCCGGTAATCGACGACCGGGTCAAGTCGGACTTGTACCCGTTGACGTCTGCGCCCCAGTCGATTAACAGCTGGTCGGACTCCTCGATTCTGAAATTGCCGGGAACGGCGTGGGGCAGGGCTGCGCGGGGTCCAAC
>JAFSMW010000113.1 GCA_017447745.1 Thermoguttaceae bacterium | reverse complement strand
TTTTCGAGGCGTTTCACCGTCCCGGCGGCGTTTTGATGTACGGCATTCCGGAGTTCCGTCTTCCCAAAGCGATTGTCGAAGCGGAAGTCGGATACCTGCAAAAGCTGGGCGTGAAAATCGAGACGAACGAAGTTATCGGCAAGACGATTACCGTCGACGAACTGCTCAACGAAGAGGGTTTTGACGCGGTTTATATTGGCGTCGGCGCCGGTCTGCCGTCCTTTATGGGCACGCCGGGCGAAGACCTCGGCGGCATCTATTCCGCCAACGAGTATCTGACCCGATCCAATCTCATGAAGGCGTACAAGTTCCCGGAATGCGACACGCCCATCGTTCGCGGCGGAAAAGTCTGCGTTATCGGCGGCGGAAACGTTGCCATGGACGCCGCTCGAACTGCGTTGCGTCTCGGCGCGGATTCCGTTACAATCATCTATCGCCGCTCTCAGGACGAGCTCCCCGCGCGTGGCGAAGAAGTTCATCACGCCAAAGAAGAGGGCGTCGAGTTCGCGTTCCTCACCAATCCGGTTGAATACATCGGCAACGAGAAAGGCATGGTCTGCCAGGTCAAATGCCAGAAGATGGAACTGGGCGAACCGGACGCTTCCGGCCGCCGCCGTCCAATTCCGATTGAAGGCTCGGAATTCGTCCGCGACTGCGACACGGTTATCGTCGCCGTCGGATCGGGCGCTAACCCGGTTGTTACAAAGGCAACTCCCGGCATGGAACTCAACAAGCGCGGATACATTATCGCCAACGAAGAAACCGGCAAGACGACCAAAGACCGCGTCTGGGCGGGTGGCGACATCGTTACCGGCGCCGCGACCGTTATTCTCGCCATGGGAGCCGGCCGCGCCGCTGCCGCCGACATCGACAAGTTCCTCATGGGAACCCAAGAATAACGGCAAATTGACAACCTGACATCAAACAATACCCGCCCCGGAAACAAACATTTCTGGGGCGGTTTTGTCTTCTTGACCTGCATTGGTACTGTGACGCAGCCGAAAGGTCGGGGAGTGAGGCGGCTTGACGCCGCCTTGTCCAACGACCCGCACTCAATCTGAAACGCAGCCAAAAACCAAACTGGATCGCGGACGTAAGTCCGCTTAAGAAATTTAGCCGCAAAGAACGCAAAGAAATCTTTAAAACTTCACGAACATCCTCCGCGCCTCCGCGTGAGCTATTTCCGGGGGCTTACGCACCCCGGCTTGCCTTTCTGTTCTCATTTTTCTACCTATTGCAATTAAGATTAGATTCTGTATAATATAATATTAGGATTTAGAATTCAGACGCGAAGCGTCCGTTTCCCTTTTGCTTAAGCCACCATGATCCAAACAATAAAAAGAAAATACAATCTCGATAGCCGCATCGTCGACGATATTATACGTATCGGTCAGAAGAACGGTATTAAAAAGATAATCCTGTTCGGATCGCGCGCCCGGGGCGACAACGCGGCTCGAAGCGACGTCGATCTGGCTGTCAGCGGCGGGAACGCGCTGGATTTTCATTACGAACTCGAAGAGGAAGCGTGGACGCTGTTAATGTTTGACGTTGTCGACCTTGACCGCGGCATTACAGAGGAACTCCAAAAAGAACTCGACCGCGACGGAGTTGTTTTGTATGAAAAAGTTTGAGAATTTCAAAAAGAGTCTGGACGTCCTGCTGTCTGCCGATAAAGCGACCGCTCATAGCAACGAGATTTACCGTACTGGCGTTATCGGTCAGTATAATCTGACCTTTGAGTTGGCGTGGAAGGCTATACAGTCCGTTATGAGAATCCATTCCGTTGACGAGAACGAAACTGGCTCGCCGCGCGAGGTTATCAAACTGGCGTACAAAATCGGGTTTATCGACAACGCCGAACAATGGCAGCTGATGCTCAAAAAGAGAAACGTATCCATTCACATTTACAACGAAAAAGAAATCAACGAAATGATTGACCTTATCTTTGACCAGTTCATTGAAACGTTAATCCAACTTCGCGATAAATTGGAACAGAAGATAAACGAATCAAACGACAACTGGGACGAATAAAGTTAAGCGTAACTACGCTCCCGATGGTCGCTCCGTTACCGCCTTTCATTACCCTTAACCCCCACTCATCCCCATGCTGCTTGCTTACGATTTAGGAACCGGCGGGGCGAAAGCCTCTCTTTACGAAAACGACGGGACGCTGTTGGCAGCGTCTTTTGAATCTTATTCTACGTACTATCCGCAGTCCGGCTGGCACGAACAGCGGCCGGAAGACTGGCGGCTGGCGATTATCGCGTCAACGAAAAAGCTGTTGGCGGAAACGAAAGCCGACCCGAATCAGGTGGAGGCGATTGCTCTTTCCGGGCATTCGCTCGGGTGCGTGCCGCTGGACAAGTCTGGAAAGCTGCTGCTGGAGTCCACGCCCATCTGGTCTGACAGCCGCGCTGGCGATCAGGCGGAATCGTACTTCAAAACAAACGATTACGCGTCGTGGTATCGGAAAACCGGGGCGGGATTCCCGCCTGGACTGTACACGATTTTCAAGCTGCTGTGGTACAAGGAACATCTGCCGGACATGTTTGAGCAGATGGACAAGTTCATCGGGACGAAAGACTACGTCAACTTTTGGCTGACCGGGGTCGCGGCGACGGACTACTCGTACGCGTCCGGCTGCGGCGCCTACGCGCTGACGGACTGGAACTATTCAGAGGAAATCATCGAGTCCGCCGGGCTGCCGCGCTCGATTTTCCCGGAACCGTACCCCTCGACCGGCGTTTTGGGAACGCTGACCGCTCAGGCGGCGGCGGAGTTGGGATTGCCGCAGACGGTCAAGGTCTGCGCCGGCGGGGTGGACAACTCCTGTATGGCTTTGGGCGCGAAAGCGTACACGGACGGGCGCTCGTACGCCTCGCTGGGGTCGTCAAGCTGGATAGCCGTTTCCAGCTCTCAGCCGCTGTTGGACGACAAGTTCCTGCCGTACGTCTTCGCTCACGTCGTACCGGGACAGTTCGCGTCGGCAACCGCTATTTTCTCGGCGGGAACGACGCTGAGATGGATTCGTGACAACTTCTGCCAGGACTTAATCGCCAAAGCGGAACAGACGGGTCAGAACGCCTACGCTATGATGATGGACGAGGCGGAGAAGGGGTCGGAAATTGGGGCGAGAGGGCTGCTGCTCAACCCGACGTTTGCCGGCGGGTCGTCTCTGGAACCGTCGAGCGCCATGCGCGGCGGGCTGTTCAATATAGATCTCAGCAACACCCGAGCGGACGTCATTCGCGCTGCGCTGGAAGGCGTTGCGCTCAATCTCCGCAAAGCGTTTGACGCGCTGGACTCAATTCTCGTCAAAGACGCTCAACGCTCTGCGTCCGCGCAGGCGACTCTGCTGGTTGGCGGCGGAGCGATCAGCCCAATCTGGAGACGAATTTACTGTGACGCATGGAACCGTCCGGTTGAAAAGACCAATATCGACCAGGACGCTGCCGCCTTAGGCGCCGCCGCTATCGCCGCCGTCGGAACCGGGCTTTGGAGCGACTTCAGCCAACTCGACGAAATCCACCAGACTCAGGAAATCCTCACCCCGATTCCAGAAAACGTCGAGAAGTACAACCAGATTCTCCCGAAATTCCTCCAAACGGCGGACATGCTGGCGGCGTTAGCAAGCAAATAATTGTTACTCTTTACCCGCCATGCGGCAGGGGTCGAGAGCGGCGTTGAGCTGGTCTTCCGGCAAGACGCCCAGTTCCATGCAAAGCTGACGAATCGTCTTGTTTTCCGCAAACGCCTGTTTTGCCAGCGCGGCGGCTCTCTCGTATCCGATATACGGGTTGAGTCCCGTTACCATCGAGAGGGACTTCTCAATCGCGTCTGAGCATTTGTCGGCGTTGGCTTGCAAGCCCGTCAGGCAACGTTTGGTAAAGACGTCTGTCGCGTTGGCGAGAAGTTTAATCGATTCCAGAGCGGTCGCGCCCATAAATGGCATGCCGATGTTGAGCTGAAACTGCCCGCACGCGGCGCCCGCCTGGCTGATAGCGACGTCGTTGCCCATCACTCGGGCGCAGACTTGCATGAGGCTTTCGCATAGAACCGGGTTAATCTTGCCGGGCATGATCGAGCTGCCAGGCTGAAGGTCTGGAAGGACGATCTCGTTGTACCCGCAGCGCGGTCCGGAACCGAGGAACCGAATATTATTCGCAACGTTAAAAAGCGTAACAGCCACCGCTTTGAGAAGGCTGTGGGCTTCGACCAGGGCGTCGCGCTGAGCGTTGGCTTCAAAGTGGTTTTCCGCTTCGACAAAGTTCAAACCCGTCTCCTGACCGATGTACTGGGCGACGACGTTTCCGAATTCTTTATGAGCGTTGATTCCCGTTCCGACGGCGGTTCCCCCGGCGGGGAGTTCCAAAAGCGGATAGACAGCCTGTGACGCCCGTTTGCAGGACTGCTGAAGCTGTCGGGCGAACCCGCTGAACTCCTGTCCCAGCGTCATGGGGGTAGCGTCCGCCAGATGAGTGCGCCCAATTTTCAGGACGTCTTTCCATTCGTTGGCTTTAGTCGCCAAAACGCGGGCGGCTTCTCGCAGAGCGGGCAAGAGCGCGTTCATAATCTCTCGAGCGCAGGCGACGTGAATTGCCGTCGGGAAGATGTCGTTTGTACTCTGACCGCAGTTGACGTGGTCGTTGGGGTGAATCGCCTTGTTCTGGTCGAACCGGTCGCCGCCGGACAGCTCAATCGCCCGGTTAGCAATGACCTCGTTGGCGTTCATGTTGCTCGACGTCCCCGACCCGGTTTGATAGATGTCGATGGGGAACTGGTCGTCAAACTTGCCGTCTGCAACTTCCTGACACGCTGTTACAATAGCGTCATACTGCTGGTCGGTAATCTTGTTTTTGAGAGTCGAAAAAACGTCAAGCGCCTTGTTCGCCCGGGCGCACGCCTTTTTGACAATCCCCAGAGCGTGAATCAGTTCTTTGGGAATTGGCTGACCGGAAATCGGGAAATTGTCGATGGCGCGCTGCGTCTGAGCTGAGTAGTAAACGTCGGCGGGAATCTGAACTTCCCCCATGCTGTCGTGTTCGGTTCTGTAATTCATAAGATTATCTGATAACTAAAAAGTTGATTGTTTAGTGGTAAGTAGTAAGTAGTAAGGACGCAAGAGCTCTCCCAACTAACCACTTACCAATAACCACTTATTACTCTCAATGTTTCCCTGCTATTCCGTTTTTTGCTCAGTTTGTCTGGCGGCAAGAGCTTTGTCGATTTCAGCTTGAATCTTTTGAGTATTTGTAACGGGATTGTATTCTTCCAGAACGCGGCGATGGTTCGCTTTGCCGAGACGGAATCTCAGCGGCAAGTCGGAGACAAGTCTGTCGAGCTTTTGCGCCAAGTGTTCCGGGTCGTTTTGTCGAACCAGAAAACCCGTCTTGCCGTCAACAATGATTTCGTTTGGACCTTGGCTCTTCGTTGCGACGACAGGAATTCTGAACGTTCCAGCTTCAACCAAAACCAGACCAAACGATTCCTCTACAGACGTGAGCGTTAAAATATCGGCGCAAGCCAGAACAGATCGGATGTTTTCCTGGAACGGCAGGATTTGAACCCACGATTCCATATTGCGGTCTTTAATCGCCTTTTCCATCTCGCCTTTGAGCGGACCGTCGCCGACAAACAGAACCCGAACGTCTTCCGTATACTTCATCTTTTCCAAAGCGTCGATCAACGCAATGGGATTTTTTCGATCTGAAAAACGTCCCGCCCAAAGAATGACGATTTCGTTGGGACGAATCCCGAATTTCATCCGACAGAATCCGGACTCGTAGCCTTCCGTATCGGTAAATCGAACCGAGTTGGGAATTGCAATCGACTTCTCTGGCGGTATCCACTGGGAAGCCACCTCTCTGGACGCCTCGGATTCAAAAATGACTCGGTCTGAAAGGCGATTGATCGTTTTTGCAATGAAGCTCAAAGGGAGATAGCGCGGCTTCATGTACTGTTTGTTGAGAACTTCGTGTATATGCCAAATATGCGGCACGCCCGCGATTCTGGCGGCAACGGCTCCTTCAAAAATACACGCAGTGTTGGAATAGACCAGCTTGATGTCGTTCCGTTTGATTTGCTGAACCAGTTTATAGATTCTGTACGGGCTGACGAGACGGTTTTTCCATTCCCAAAAACTGGGCTGATAGAGCATCCACCAGTTGAGCGATCGAATCTGATACCAGATGCCGCGCTTTTGCGGCGTGGCTGTCATTGGCCCTTCGCTGCTGAATATAACGCCCGGCTCGTACCGCGTTAAATCGATATTTCGCAGTATGATGTCGAGACAGTATTCAGCGCCGCCTTTAAGTCCGCTATGTCCAAGGAATAATATTTTATCCATGATAATTATAATTTCGTTTATATATATTATAGCATGTTTATCAAACTTGAGAAGATGGGTCGAAAAATCATTATAGTTGGTTTTTCAGGATTTATTAAATTTAGACTGAATTATATCTATTTCGCCTCTTCCATTTCATTTTAATATCTGATATACTTAAATACAAAGACGTTGAAAGTCTTGACGTGTTTATTACCTCAACCTTATTATTCAGGAGCGATTCATGTCATTTATGAACAAAACATTTGCATTGATTGCAGCCGTTATTATTTGCTCTGTCGCCTACGCACAGGGGGAACGCGACCCGCACTTTGACCCGGTTCCGATTCCGGATTACACGCTGCCAGACCCGCTGACGGCAAACGACGGCACGAAAATCACCACCGCCGAGCAGTGGAAAACCATCCGCCGTCCGGAAGTTTACAAGATGTTTGCCGAGGGCGTTTACGGAGTTCTTCCACCCAAGTTTGAAACGATGACCTTTACCGTCGAGAACGTGAAGAAAGACGCCCGCGACGGCAAGGCGACCCGAAAAGAAGTCGTGATCAACTTCAACGGTCAGCCCAACGGCGTCAAAGCGCGCATTCTGATTTACGTTCCCAACGATCGCCCGGAAGGAAAGAAGGTTCCAGCGTTCCTCGGTCTGAATTTCCGCGGAAATCATACCATCACGAACGAACCGGACGTTACAATTACCGAAGCGTGGGTTCCCAACGACCCGGCTAACGGACGCGTCAATAACAGATCGACTGAAGCCAGCCGCGGCAAAGGCATCGCGCCAACCCGCTGGCCGATCGACGATATTATCGCTCGCGGCTACGCCCTTTGCACGATGTACATGGGCGAACTCGCGCCGGACTCCAACGCCGAGTACACGAAAAGCGGCGTCGCGACCCTGTTCCCGCCTAAAGAAGAAAAAGACGGGACGGAATGGAAGGCGATTTCCATGTGGGCGTGGGGGTTGTCCTGCGCTTTGGACTACCTTCAGACAGACCCGGATATCGACGGAACGAAGGTTGCTGTGATCGGACATTCCCGACTGGGCAAAACCGCTCTTTGGGCAGGCGCGTGCGACGAACGATTCGCCCTGGTTGTTTCCAACAACTCCGGCTGCGGCGGCGCGGCTTTGTATCGACGCCCGGTCGGCGAACGCATGAAGATCATGCAAAAGAATTTCCCGTACTGGTTCTGTGACAACCTGTTCAAGTACGTTGACAAAGAAAACGATCTCCCGTTTGACATGCACGAGTTAATCGCCCTGCAGGCGCCCCGCCCGGTTTACGTTGCGTCGTCTGAAAAAGACATTTGGGCAGACCCGAAAGGCGAGTTCCTGTCCGCCTGCAACGCCGAGTCCGTTTACAAACTGTTCTGCGAGAACCCGATCGGCGACGCCAACCCGCCGAAGATGCCGCCTCTGGACACGCCCGTCGGCGGAATCATTCATTACCACGTTCGCAACGGCGGACACAACATCACGCCCTGGGACTGGGAACAGTACATGAACTTTGCTGACAAATACCTGAAATAATTAGGAGTGAGAAGTGAGAACTTGCGCTTCGCATTCATCATTGGTTGTGTACAGAACGCAACAAGTTATCGAGAAATACATAGGCGAGCCACGGGTGTAAACCCGTGGGTATGAATTATGCGAGAGGGAAGCGCTGCGGAACTCTCGCTATAATTTTTGTTCTAATACTTTAAGAACTTCTATAGCAGACTCGTCATGTTGTTTTGCCGCTTTTCGGTACCATTTTAACGCTTCCTCCAAATCTTTGGAAACGCCCTCGCCTTTATAATAACAATTAGCAAGATTGAATTGAGCTGGAGCATACCCTTTTTCCGCCGCTAATCGAAACCATTTGGCGGCTTCCGCTTTGTCTTGTTCAACGCCGTAACCTTGATCAAAGCAACAGCCATAATTATATTGGGCCTTGACATATCCCTGTTGAGCCGCTAAGCGTAACCATTTGACGAATTCCTCTATATCTTGCTCAACGCCAAAACCCATCATATAACGAAAAGCGAGATCGAATTGCGCCTTTGCATCTCCACTTTCCGCCGCCTGTCTCAAACGTTCAACAGATTTATTTCTATTCAAAGCAGAGCTTGTCTTGTCTGAAGGTTTATCACGCCTTTGACCGGAGCGCTCTTTCAGACTGGACATATCTTTGGTTGACGATTCGGCGCCGGACTTTGAATCGCGAACTGAAAACAGCGGAGTATGTATAAACTCGAGAATACGCAAAGCGATTTTTCTAATTGAAATCATAGGGGCGTTCCTGTAACAAAACCAACCGATAATAATTGATTTACCTCTCCTCGTTTTCACGACCTAAACATCCGTATCTCGTTCGCCCAGCCGTCTAAATCGCTGGGCGTTTCGAGTATTAAGGGGATGTCTGCCAGTTCCGGCAAATCGACGAAGCGGCGCAGGGCGTCGTAGCCGATCGTTCCCTGACCGATACAGGCGTGGCGGTCTTTTCGGCTTCCCAGCGGGTGCATGGAATCGTTGAGATGAATCGCCTTGAGACGGTTCAAGCCGATTACTGCGTCAAACTCTTTAACGACGCCTTCCGGGTCGCTGACCAAGTCGTATCCGGCGGAATAGATATGGCACGTATCCAGACAGACGCCCATCAGTTCAGAACGCTCGACGCCGTCGATAATCTGGCGAAGCTCTTCAAACCGCCAGCCAATTTCCGAGCCTTTCCCGGACATGGTTTCCAAGAGAATCAGGTTGTCCTGACGCTCTTTTAGCTGCTGCTCAGACTCTTCGTTCAAAACCAGATTGAGCGTTTCGATAATCCGCTTGATTCCGTCTTCCGCGCCCTGCCCTACATGACATCCCGGATGGAAGTTATACAGACATTTCGGCAGCCGACGCAGATTAGCCCAGTCTTCCTGAAAGGCTTTGAGAGCAAATTCATGAACGGCTTTGTCCGCCGACGCCGGATTGAGCGTATACGGCGCGTGAGCCACTGGGGAAACGCACCCGACAAGGTCGGTTCCTGATTGGATGTGTGCAGCGCCAAAACCCAATTTTTCGGTTGAATAACCTTGTCCGTTTGCCCGTGCGGCTTCGCACCCGCCCTGCTCTACAAGCCGCACGTACGCAGCGATATCGGCGTCCGAGCGCTTTTTCACCGCTCCCCCGCGCGGGTTTCGGGAATGGAACTGAAACGTATTCGCTCCGATCTGCCGCGCGCCCTTGCCCAACGCGGCAAACCCCTTCGCAACCGACAGATGACAGCCAATAATTCGTGTATTCATGCTGTCCAGTGTACCGAAATGGGCGGAAATGTCAAGGAGATGGAAAAATTCCCCGTCCCCTTGTTTTTAATAACAATTTGTTTATAATAATATCATAATATAAATATAACTTTCGTCTATTGACATGATGCCATGCAAACACTAATACAGTTACTTCGTCCGAAACATTGGTTTAAAAATGTTTTCGTGCTGTTTCCGCTTCTATTTTCAGGAGCGTTGTGGACGCCAAACGTCTGGACGTCAACCGCCCTGTGCGTATTTGCAACGGCGTGTTTTTGCTCTTGGGCAAGCGCAGTCTATATTCTAAACGATATTAGCGACATAGAATCCGACCGTCAGCACCCGCGGAAATGCAATCGACCTATTGCTTCTGGCAAAGTAGCGATTCCAACTGCAATCACGATTTGCGTTCTTTTGGTTCTGGTTCCGTTTGCCGCATTGGCGGGATTGTACTTTTTTCGAGAGGAATTCCAGAATCCTGTATTCTACTTTACGATCGTAGGAGCGGCGTATCTGATAAACAGCATTTTATACGACTTACTGTTTCGCAAACAGGTTCTGTTGGACGTCTTCTCGATTGCCTTTGGATTCGTTTTGAGAATACTCGGCGGATGCGCAATTTTACTGGCAGTCCCGTCACAATGGATTTTGATTTGCGGCTGGTCAATGTCGTTATTTATGGGATTTGGGAAACGACGTATGGAATGCTCTTTAACAGGTGACGAAGAAGAATATCGCTCGTCGCTGCAAGTCTATTCTCCGCAATTTCTGGACGTTATACTTGGAGTTACCGCGACATGCTCTTTGCTCTCCTATATGCTTTACACCGTTTCTCCGGATACAATTGCATTTCATAATACTTCGTGTTTAATCTATACGGTTCCGTTTGTATTCTATGGAATTTTCCGATATTTGATTGACTCAATGAGCAATAAATACGACGGACCGGTTGAGGCGATAACGTCAGACAAACCGTTAATTTTTTGCGTCCTGCTTTGGCTGGCGACGATTATCGGGATTTTTATTTACGTGAAATTAATTCTATAAATTCATTAAAAAACAGGGGAATACAAGGGGAATGAGAAACGACAAAAAGACTTCCGGCTTTACGCTGGTTGAGCTGTTGGTTGTCATTGCAATAATCGCTATATTAATCGGACTGCTGCTTCCAGCAGTTCAGTCCGTCAGAGAATCCGGAAGACGTCTTCAGTGCAGCAACAATTTCAAGCAGATTGGTTTGGCGATGATCAATTACGAGTCTACGTTTAAGCGTTTTCCGCCGTCTCATACAACGTCGCCCAAACACAACTGTCTGACGTTTATTCTGCCGTTCATGGAACTTCAAAACGTTTACGATGGCTTTGATATGTCGAAAAACTGGAACACTTCTCCCAATACGAGCGCGTACAAAGTCAACATTCCCACATTTCGCTGTCCGTCGACGATTCAATACGACGACTACGGCTCAGACTACGCCGCCGACGTCTGGGTGGACTCCTCCGCATACAAACAGCTGGTCAAAGACGGGATTGTTACTCAACGAATGAACTGGGAAGGCGTATTGAAGAAAGATGGTTTGTCTCTCAAATCGTCTCAGATAACAGACGGGTTGTCCAGCACGTTTTTGTTCTTTGAAGATGCGGGTCGCCCCTACTACTATAAACAGGGAAAGTATCAGAATAAAGCTACGATTTCCGGCGCTAAATGGGCGGACGTTGACGCCTTTTTCTACACCCATACGGTTTGCAATGGAACTGAAATGATCAATTGCGAAAACGCGAACGAGATGTATTCCTTCCATCCGAACGGCTGCAATTTCGTTTATGCAGACGGCTCTGTCCATTTCCATGTTCACAACATAAACCCGGAGACGTTTGTCAGTTTGTTTACCTACAACTGCGGCGAAGTCATTCCAGACGACGAGTTATAATCATGAAACGAATATTCTTTCTGCTGATTGTTCTTTTGAATGTAACAACCCTTCAGGCGCAAGACGCTGCGCCGCTGCTGACGCCCCCGTTAGACAACTGGCGTCATTATTCGGATTCTACCGAGGTCAAAGCCGTTCCTGACGGCGTCGAGATTACCGTCTTGAAGGAAACGCCTGGGCGGTTAACGGAACTGGGGCAGACGGTCAAGCTGACCAAAAAGGACGTCAATTTGCTTTTCAGCGCCAAAATCGACGCCGAGGCGCCGCAAAAAGCGTGCTTGCAAATCAAGCTCTTCAAAGACAAAAAGGAAATCGCCCGACCTGCCATGTACGGGTTCCCGCCCGTGGATAACAAAACGGTTCCAACGCTATTGGCGGTCAATACAGGAGAGGCGGATTCCATTCAAGCGCTGTTGCGAATCGAGACTCGCGGACAAGTTGGAAAGAAGTTCGTCTTTACGGAGATTAAACTCGTTGAAACAGAAACGCTCATTGAGGTTGCAAAGCCGAAATCGAAACCGGAGAAGAAAGACGAACCGGTTTCTCTAACCGCCAACGCGCCGGAATTTGAAGTCGTTCCCGGATACCGCGTTTGCAGCGTCAACGTCAACGTTGGCGTTCCAGACGACGAATCTCAGTTCCAGTCCAGAATGCGATTTCGCGTCAAACCGACCAAAGCCAATCCCAACCCGCTCTGGCAGGAGGGATTCCCGCTGGTATGCGTCCCGGGTCAGCGCTGTGCTCGCGGAACGTTTGTTCATCTTCAAGAGAACGCGGAATATCAATACGAAGTCGCTATCAAATCCCCGTTGGGCGTTCGGCAGTTCAAAGGCGAATTCAAAACGAAGTCCGTTGACGTTCCCGTCGCCAAAACCGTGGTTTTAGGGAAAGAGAACGAAACGCTCGGTCCGCAGACGATTACGGAATCGGGAACTCATGACGGCTATATCCGTTACATTCTGGCGCCGGGTGCGGTCATCGACGGCGGGAACGAGAAAGAATCCGCCGTTTTCCTGTCTAACGTCCAGTATGTCATTTTAGAGGGCTTGACGATTCGCGGCGGTCGCCGTCACGGAATTCAGCTCGACAAGTGCCGCGGCGTCCAGATTATCAACTGCGACATCTCCGGTTACGGGAGAATCGGAACGCAGCGCGTTGACCTCGACGGGAAGTATTACGAACAAAACGGACGCTGTATCAACAACGACGCTGGAATTTACGTAACGAACTCGTCCAGTCTGCTCATTGAACGCAACTGGGTTCACGACCCGCGGGGAACGGCGAACAGCTGGTTCTATTCCCATCCCGCCGGGCCGAACGCGTTGTGCATTGGGTATTCGACAGACGTTGCCGTCCGGTACAACGACTTTATCGGGTCGGACGCTCACCGCTGGAACGACGTTTCCGAAGGGTTAGGCAACGGGAAAGACAACGGCGCGATTTGGCAAGACGCGGAAGTCTGCGGGAACTTCTTCGGCTTCGGCAACGACGACGGCATGGAGCTCGACGGCGGACAGGTCAACGCCCGATTTTTCTATAACAGAACGGAGGGCTGTCTGTGCGGCGTGAGTACCGCCCCGTGCAAGCTCGGTCCGGCGTGGTCCTACAACAACATCTTTTGTAACGCTGGCGACGAGTTCGACCTGGTCGGCGCGGGAATTAAAAACGTCTTTGGAAAGCTCGGCTTGGGGCGTCTTCACTTTATCAACAACACCATCGTCGGATACGGCGGCGTTTCCAGCCCCGGCGGCTCACAAGCGGAATACGACGCCTTGGCAAACCGCAAGCCGCCGCTGCTCAAAGCGTTTAGCCGCAACAATCTCTACGTCGGCGGGAGCGTTACAAACCGACAGTTCTTCGCGCCGCTGCAGTCCGATTTCGATTACGATTTAGTCGCTGGCTGGGGCGCAACAAAACAAATGAAAGATGTTCAAAGCAAATTCAATCAGGAACAGCACGGAATCGCTCGGGACGCGCACGACATGCTGTTTCTCAACGAATCTTCCGGACGCTATAAATTAGAGACAAATTCGCCCGCATCCGGAAAAGGCAAAGCCGTCCCGAACTTTGCCGCCCGATCGAGCGTCAGTATTGGCGCGATTGATAAAACCAGGGTTGAGTCGATTCCGTTCCGACCGATTCCTTTTGATACGTCCGTTCAGACGATTGAACTATCCGCTAAAAACGACGTTTATACGTCCCATGCCGGGATTAAAATCCTCGTTAAAGGGACAGACTATTCCGACTCCTTCCAAATCGTTCAGCCCAGCGCCGCCGATTTCTTTACGGTAACGCCGCAGTCTGGAACGCTCAAATCCGACCAGACGACAACCCTGACGGTACGCGTCAATCCCGCCGCCGTCAAACAGGCGCGGCGATACACGTCGGCGTTTGCGATTAGAACTCCCTCCGGGTTCTCGCGCGTCGTTTCCGTTACAGTCGATTCCCGCGAAAACGCCCGACTTTTAGCGCAGGCGCGCAAAGACGCGATATATGCGTCCAAAATCAACGCGTTTCCCACTGGCGGCGTCTCGCTCGAATTTAACGTCCCCGCTGACGGCGAATACTGGCTCTTTGCCAAGACCGGGTATCAGACCCCCGCGTGGCGGTACATGTCCATAAATGGGTGCGAAGCCGCACAGGCGAGTGGACGAGGTTATGCCTCCGAAAAAGCCGGTTTCGAAGATTCCCACTTCCAATCAGGAACCGACCTTGTCGGGGGCGAAAAGAAGAACGTCATCTCCCTCGGTTCAAAGCGAACTGACCAGCCGTGGCACAACGTCGCGTCGCCGGTATTTGGAGGCGATGGCGCAGGCCCCAACCGCCCGATTCCGCTTTCCAAAGGGAAGAATACTATTATTCTATACGGACGCCAGCCCAGCGACCGCGTCCTGATACTCAAAGCCGCACTGGCGGCAGACCCCGACGCGTTCCGATTAGCTCCGTAGCAATCCCGGCTTTATCATCACGATATAATTAAACTGTCTCGCAACTCGTAACTCGCAACTCGCAACTTACCATGATTCACAACGATTTCAAAGTCGCCGTTTTTGACGCCAAGCCGTACGACCGTCGTTTTTTCGACGCGGAGAATAAAAAGTACGGGTTCGACCTGACGTATTTCGAAGAGAAGCTGCGCCCTCAAACCGCGGCGCTGACAGCGGGGTTTGACGCCGTCTGCGCGTTTGTCAACGACGACCTGAGCGAGCCGACAATTGAGTCCCTCGCCCAAAACGGGGTTCGGATGATCGCTCTGCGCTGCGCCGGATACAACAACGTCAACCTCAAGGCGGCTTGCGAACGCGGTATTCCGGTCGTTCGCGTCCCGCAGTATTCTCCCTACGCCGTGGCGGAGTATGCGCTGGGGCTGCTCATGACGCTCAATCGGAAGATTCATCGCGCCTACAACCGGGTGAGGGAAAGCAACTTTTCCATCAACGGGCTGATGGGATTCGACCTACGAAGCAAGACGATCGGCGTTGTCGGAACTGGCAAAATCGGGCGCGTGTTTATCGGACTGTTACAGGGATTCGGAATGAACGTTATCGCCTACGACCTCTACCGCAACGATGCAGCGGCGAACGAGCTGCATTTTCAATACGTTGACCTCGATACGCTTTTCCGTAACAGCGATATTATTTCGCTCCACTGCCCGCTCACGCCGGACAACGTCCATTTGATTAACGTCCAGACCATTTCCGAAATGAAACCCGGCGTCGTGATTATCAACACAAGCCGCGGCAAGCTCATCGACACCGCCGCCTTGATCGACGGGCTAAAAACCGGGCAAGTCGGCGCCGCCGGGCTGGACGTCTACGAGGAAGAAACCGACTATTTCTTTGAAGACCGTTCCAGCGACGTCATGCAGGACGACGTCCTGGCGCGGCTGACGACGTTCCCCAACGTTATCGTCTCTTCCCATCAGGCGTTTTTCACGCAGGAGGCGGAATCGAACATCGCTCAGACGACCATGGAAAGCCTCGCTGCGTTTGCTGAAGGGCGGAAACTGGAAGACGCCATCTGCCTCAACTGCGCTGGTTTGAAACAATGCCCCGGCAAAACGCCGGGGGAACGATGCTGTCCCGCGGCGTCTTTGCGTGTGCGCGTCAACCCGGATTAATTCCCATTGGTTATGTGCGCCTCAGTCCGTTCACGGATTTTACGGATTGGACGGGCGCCTCGTCGCTTAGGCGGCTTGACGTTCAATTTCCTGTTTCAATACAGCTCGTTCTTTATCGCTGAGCATGGAAATAGACAAAACCGTAACAATCTGCTTGTGTTTTTTGTCGTAAATAACGGGGATATACTCGTTGTTAAAATAGATAATCGCCTTACTTCGAGTCAAACTCTGTTTCTCCAGAAAGCAGAAATATTCCCCATCGGTACAGAGCTGGTTCATCTGTTGATATTGTTTTCGACTGGGAACAAATCCGATTCGCTCCAGAGTTCGGCGTCGGGTGTGAATTTCCAAAGTCTTGTTTTTTGACTGTCCTTTTCTTCTCATTGTATTCTCCTTATTGTTAAGTGTGGATTAAAAATTGCCCTGATAAGCTTAATAACGAAATCCCTCGCCAGACCGTAACAATAAATTTTTTAATCTTTTATTTTTAGCCCGATTCTTTCTGCAATAACAGACATTTTAGACAGCATTGTTTGTCTATTTTCGATTCATAATATAGTCTTTAGAGTGATAAATCGAAAAAAGAGTATTACGAGCGATGACAGAGCCGTCGGGGCGGTAATTGGTCTATCGTTCCTGGGGACTTGTTCTCTGTTGATCGACGTCTTCGGTTAGAAAATATCAACGCCTGCCCGTTGAGACGATACTGAAAATCTTTCTGGATCGCGGACGAAGTCCGACGAAATATAGCCGCAAAGGACGCAAAGTTCGCAAAGAAATAAACGACTCTACACAGTTTTTCCGGGCGGCTCTACGCGCTCCGGCTCTCCAGCCTACAAACCTGTAGACCTGCTTACCAACCCAAGAGACTTCTCAGGACAAGTTTTTTGGTTATAGAAGCCTACAAACCTGTAGGCCTGCTTACCGTACTCTACTGCGTGATCAATATGTGGCTGCGTTATAGAAGCCTACAAACCTGTAGACCTGCTTACCTTCGCCGGGATTTTCAAGAACCTGCACTTCGCGCAGTTATAGAAGCCTACAAACCTGTAGGCCTGCTTACCTCGGATTCCTGCGAATGCGCTGGGCGACGGTGTTATAGAAGCCTACAAACCTGTAGGCCTGCTTACCTTCATGGGGATCGCTGACAGAACGTGACGCCGTTATAGAAGCCTACAAACCTGTAGGCCTGCTTACCTTCGTTTATCGATGGACAACTCGTTGTCGCCGTTATAGAAGCCTACAAACCTGTAGGCCTGCTTACCGCTGCGTTATGCAGCCTTGCGCATCGATGAAGTTATAGAAGCCTACAAACCTGTAGGCCTGCTTACCCCCAGGGCTAACGTATGAACATATTTAAAATTTCTTCTTTTATCATTTCAATTGATACGTAAAGAGTTTGTAAAGAAATAATTGCTGTTTTTGATTGTTTAATAGACAGTTTTAAGACG
>JAFSMW010000112.1 GCA_017447745.1 Thermoguttaceae bacterium | reverse complement strand
CTCTCCGTCCATGTCGGCAAACGTTGTCTGAATAGAATCGCCGTTATTCAGAATATAACTGTTCTGGCGACTTACCAGGGCGTCGTATTCCTTCTTTGCCTCCTTCAACTGGTCTTGAAGGACAACGATTTTAGACGCCGCCTGACTAATTTCCTGCGCGCTTTTGACAACGTGCTGCCAACATTCAGCAGCTTTCTTTTCGTAACACGTTGGTTCTTCCGGTTCAATCAGTTCCGGCTGTTGCTCTGGTTCAGTAGCGGAATCAGCACCCTTTTTCAAATCTGCTTTGACTTCATCATACAAGAGGAAGTCGTAATCGGTGGATTTATCGGCGCTCTCAACGGCAATCAGTCCATTGTCTATTTCAAACTCCTTGAAACACTTTTCAGAGCAGAATCCGTAGCAATGGCAATCTTCCTCATTCTCTTCGTTTACAGAGTTTGCTGTAATAGCCCCATCTCCGTAGTAGTTGTAAATCTTTCCGCAGTTGTCGCAAGGGTACTGTTGCAAGTCCCTGCACTGGTCATTTTCAACCGGGAATCCGTCCGGTAATTTCTCTTTTTTCATTTTTCGGTCTCCCTAATAATAATGTTTCCGTTGTCATTCCAGAGCTTCCAAGTCTTTGATTTATATTCAAAGTCTGTCAAGTCTCTGGTTTCAACCAAGTATCCAAGTTTGTTATATTTCGCTAAAGTCAGTTCCCGCCCTCTGAATACCAGTCTAAAACCTTCCCGTTCCAGTTCTGGATTATCCAAGTGCCAGCCGTCAAGAGCGAGTTTTTGCGCCCACTTGAAATCGTGTGTGGGCGCTGTATTGGCGGGGTCGCTGTATGCTTCTTTCCAAGTGATAAACATTTAACAAACACCTTCAAATAAAGTGGGCGCGTTCTGTTCGTCATATACCATTTTGAGATTTTTCTCTGCCTGTTGGTAATACGATGTTTTCAGTTCCGAGCCGATGAAACGACGTCCTTGTTCCAAGCTGACGTAGCCCTCTGAACCGATACCCATAAAAGGCGAAAATACAATTTCGTTCGGATTCGTCCAGAGTTTTATCGCCCGGCGTATAACCTCTAATTGCAAGGGGCAAATATGCTTCTCGTCTGTATCCTCTCTTGCAATTCTGCCATTCAAGACGTCGATCCGTCTAATGTCAAACCAAACGGGGCTTGCGTACTCCTGCCAATCTTCCAAGCTCAAAATGTTTCGCGGGTCGCCGTTTTGCTCTTTACATTCCTTTTCATCACGATAGTGTTTGACGGGTATTTCCAGGCCAGCGTTTTTCTCGTCCCACTTTCTAAACAGGCACAAATATTCTGGCGTTCCAATTCCAGACAGAGAGGCGTCCCGGCGCAAATTGCAATACAGCAATCTTTGAGTTTTCGTCCGCTGCATTTCAAATACCGGATCTGTCCAGATGACCACTTCCGAATGGTATTGAAATCCCGCCATTTCATAGTTGCGAATAATATCGCCTCTGAAATCATACCAGCCGGAAACGCCCCATTGACTTTTATATTTTGGTAGCTGCTTGCAATGAACCGCCGCCAATCGTCCAGGACGTAACACGCGCAACGTTTCTTTGATAATCTCAAAATATTGTTCAAAGAATTGTTCATAATCCTTGCAATTTCCTAAATCTCTCAAATCGTCCGAGTAGACGTAGAGCGTAGCGAATGGAGGGGAGTACACCTGAAAATCAACGGAGTTGTCCGGCATATTCCTTAACATATCGTAGCAGTCGCAGTTATAAATTGCGTAGCGGTCGTTCTTATAATTCAGCATATAACTTCCTCTCTAATCCACTCTGGAAAATCAAATTTCTCTCTTGCGATATTCAGCCGATAATACTGACCGTTCAGCTCTGCGGTCTGAATGTCTTTGACGATTGACGCAATAGTTTCCTGCACGTCGTTTTTCTGTTTTTGCTTCCGTTCAATCGCAGTCAGAATATTGTATTCTGTATCAGCGATAACCCGATGAATTGTAACAGGGAGCGTCTGACCAAACCGCCAGAATCTACGTACCGCCTGATAATAACCTTCAAAGGAATAGCTCATCGAAACAAATACGCATTTACAGCAGTTCTGGAAGTTCAGCCCAAATCCAAAAATCGACGGTTTGGAAATCAGTACGCGGTATTTCCCATTGATGAAGTCAATAGCCGATTGTTCTTTATACTCGACCGTATGACTGCCGCGCACTTCTACGCTGCCGCCCTTGCAATCTGACAGAGCTTTTTTGAGCAGGGTCGCCTCTTCGTTCGTTTCGCACCAAACAACGATTTGCTCGTCTGTGGAATTGATGATCTCAATAGCTTCGTTTACTCTCTCTTTGAGCGTCCGGCGTTTTTCCTCAAACATTGTGGTCGCGGAAATTTCCTGACTTCTGAAAAGTCTGTCGCCCTCGCACGTTTGCTCTGTGTAAACAATATGGTTGACTTCTTCCAACGGCGGGAGGATAAATTTATCGTCCGAGAATCCGATGTCGGAGGGAGTTGACAAGCAGACCGCCCAGCTTGAAACCCATTCATAAAAGGATTTTGTCGCGTTATGCTTCAACCGTAAATTACAGGCTTGCTGCGTGTCGTTTGTGAACCAAATTGTAAGGGCTTCTCCGCTTTTCATAACGCCGAGAAATTCAGCGTGATTCAATAACTCAATCAGGTTGTTTGGCGCGGGCGTCGCCGTACAACAAAGGCGGTACTTCGTGTTGGCGAACGATTCGATAATCAGTCGTTTCGTCTTTCCGGTATAGCTTTTCAAAATTGAGCTTTCGTCCAGTACAACGCCGACAAAGACGGTCGGATCGAACTTTGCAAGTGATTCGTAATTGGTAATATTTATTCCGTTTACGACGTCCTCTTTCGTTCTACAAAAGTTGACTTCAACGTCAAACTTTTTTCCTTCGTGAACGGTCTGCGCCGATACTGCCAATGGAGCGACAATCAGGACGGGCTTTCCGGTTGTCTGATGAACGTTCCGCGCCCATTCAAGTTGTACGGGCGTCTTTCCCATTCCGCAGTCGGCAAAGACGCAAGCGCGCCCTTTTTTCAACGCCCATTTAACAATCGTCTGTTGGAAGTCAAACAGTTTTTCTGAGACGGTAACTCCATCGGAGATTCCCTCGAAAATCCGGTTGTTAAATTTCGTTTCGATTAGTTTGTAATAATCAGTCATTTGCGTTCTTTAACAATCACGTTATCGTTGTCTACAATAGCCGATTCAAAAATCTCTAAGACAACTTTTAGGTAGTATACACAAAAGTTCGCTTTCTTTCCGTCTTTGCGTCTGATTCTGAACTCTGCTTCATAGTCCAGGAACACGTCTGCTGTTATATGATTCTAGCAGCCGACCGCGCCGCAACGTTCGCATTTACTTCGTCGTGCCATTGTCTCGCTCATTACTCCTTACAAGTTCGTCAAACAGTTTTTGTCTACAGTCGTTGCAAAGGCGCGCAGGTCTCATTCCTTCTCCGTCTTTCATATCCGCACTGACAATAAACTTTAAGAAAAAAACTTTCTTGTAGTTCTTTGTCGCGTAAATCATACCGATTTGGTTGTGGTTATTTGTAAATTCCGTATCGCAAAGATAACATTTAGGCATTATTGTTACTCATCAAACACTGTTTCAGT
>JAFSMW010000009.1 GCA_017447745.1 Thermoguttaceae bacterium | reverse complement strand
TCTTATAATTTTGCGGTCTAACTTTAATGATAATCTAAAAGTAAAATAGATAAAATAAAATCTTTTCTAATCAATACAACAGAAATATTTTAACGCAAATTTTCCTTAAGTTGATACCTATGGGGTTAAAACCCACGGCTACTGATATTGAACCGCTACGCAGTTCTAGCGGAAGCGCTTCGCGCCTATTGTCTACTGCCTACTGCCTACTGACTACTGCCTTAATAGTCCTTCTGAGCCTCTTGGCGGTTCTCCCCGCCATGGCTCCACCGTGGGAATTTGACGTTCGGGAATACCATCTGGAATCGGTCAAGGAATTCTGGCTTTCTGGACAGATAACCGCGTTGCCCAACAACGCCTACGCCAACATGCCCTTGGGAGCGGAAAGCCTCGTTTTGGCTGCAATGTCGCTTTCTGGCGATTGGTTTTTAGGCGCGCTGGCAGGCAAGACGATTTTAAGCCTGTTCGTCCCGTTGACAGCATTGTTTCTGTATGTGTTGGGCGAGAAATACCTTTCCAAACGCGCTGGACTGATTGCGGCTCTGATTTATGTCTCCGCCCCGTTGGTAATCCGAAACGCTCAATTTGGACTAATTGACAACGTCCTGGCGGCATACGCCTTGGCGACAGCGGCAGCGCTGTTAGAAATAGTCAAACAGAGCGTTACAACTCAAACTGACAATAGCCAACGCCTCGCCGTTGCCGGTTTTATGGCAGGCATGGCGGCGGCGATAAAGTACCCGGGAGTTCTTTTTGTCGCCCTGCCCTGCTTTGCTGTAATCGTATGGAAGAGCAGTCGCGCGCGCCGCTGGCTTCCCGTCGTAATATTTCTCCTCAGCGCAGCGCTTGTCGGAGGAATCTGGTATTTGAAAAACGCAATCCTCCTTGGAAACCCGGTTTATCCGCTGTGTTCCAGCCTGTTTGGAAGCGAATTTCCCGTTGGCTTTTCAGCAGAATCGTACGCCCGATGGCAAACCGTTCACGCGCCGCACGGCTGGGGTTGGTCAGATATCGTCAAACCGATTACCGGATTCTTTTTCTCTTCCATGGACGCCAGCCCGCTGCTTCTGCCTGCGTTAATATGCTGTTTGCTGTTCTGGAAACAGATTCCGAAACTGGCTCGCTGGCTGCTGATTTATTGCGGTCTGTTTTCGGTCGGATGGCTGGTATTAACCCATAGAATTGAACGATTTCTTTTGCCGATAATCCCGTTTATCGCCTTGACGGGCGGCTTCGCTTTTAATGCGTTGCTATCGAATTGCTCTGTCTGGACAGGTCGCGTATTCAAAGGCGTTTTTGCTCTGGGCGTTGTCTACTCCTGTTTGGTTTTAGCGATTCCATTTCCGGGCGGCATGTCGGGAGCTTTAGAAGAGGTCAGCGTTTTACGTTCTTCTTCCATAAGATTGGGCGAAGGCTTAACCCAGCTGGCAACGCTGAAATCCGATGATTTGTTCAAAATGAAGAATTCTGACGATCGAGTATTGCTCATCGGCGACGCCGCGGTTTTCGATTGCCCGTTTCCGATTGAATACGCTGTCTGCTTTAATTCAGACGCCTTCCTGGACGACGTTACAAACAAGCTCAAAGAAAACAATCCACCGCCAGCCGTCGTTGTGAATTTAAGTGAAATCGCCCGATACCAGAATACGGAATACGGATACAGTTCAAAAATAAAAGCTGTCTTGGAACTGTTGGATAGTTCAGACCGCTTTACTCCGATTTATCGTTCAGACAGCGTTATTATTTACGAACGGAAAGAGCTGAGGCTGTAGACAATAGTTAATATTCCTACTGACTACTGTCTATTGCCTACTGTCTATTTATTGGCGTCGATAATTTCCTGCAGCTTTTTCGCGTTACGGGTTTCGTTGTTTTTCTTTGCAACTTTGAGCCATTTTTCCGCGGCGGCAACGACGGCTTTTTTCTGATTTTCCGGCCAAGCGTCCGCTTTGCAGGACAAGAGAACGTCAAGCCCTTCATTATAAGAATCGACGTTATTAAACGCTTTCGATTTTAACTCAATCGCTTTCATAGCAACGTCCACGTTTTGAGCGTCCGTAGCCAGATTGCGCGCTTTTGTCAAAGCGGCGTACCGATCAGCGTTTGACTGGGAAGCGGAATCGTCAATGAGCTTTTGAGCCAATGAGACTTTGCCCGCGTCATCGGAAGACTTCAACACAGCAGCATTTTCCGCTTCGATTTTGGCAGCCGCCGCCATGAGTTCGGACTCTTTCGGAACGTCCGCCTTGGCAGGTTTAGCCGGTTTAGCCGGTTCTTTCGGTTCCTCTGCAGCCGGAGCGGGTTCTTCCTTCTTTGGTTCCTCAGCTGCAGGAGCAGGAGCTTCCTTCTTTGGTTCCTCAGCAGCCGGAGCAGGAGTTTCTTCCGCCTTCGGTTCTTCCGCGACAGGTTTCGGATCGTTTACATTTTTATTTTCGATAACCAGGTCGTCTGCGACGTTGTCGTAGTTGACGCCGTCAGGAGCGGAATCCGGAACAGAAGCGCCCGGCTGAGCGACAGGGTTGACGTTAGTCTCAACAGCTGCCGGAGTTTCAACAGCTGCCGGCGCATTCTGGACGACGGGTTTGTCAGCGTCAAAAACAGAAGTGCGAGGACGGCGGGTAACTTGAATGGCGCCGTCGAAACCGGTTCCCAGACGCGGGTCGTCAATGACTTCAACGTTTCCGCCGTCGTCACGTCGAGCGGAGAAATTGGGAGCGGGTTCGCCGTCTTCGTTTGGGGCAATGTCAATGCCGGTTGCATGCTCAATCGCCTCTTCGACGGAATCGACGTTGTCGCGATCGTCAACAGCAACCCTGTTGGTTCCAATGCTGAAATCGCCCGCCCGTTCGACAATGGCGCCGCCACGATCGTCTGAAACGCCCAATTCCCGAACGTCTGGCGCGTCGTCTGTAACTTCGCCGTCTATTAATCTGCCGTCTCCAATAACAACGTCGTCTCCGGCAGCGTTATCGGCATCAACAACTTCACGTACCGGAATGCCTTCCTTGTTGCGTCTGGAAATAACCCTTCTTTTAGGCGCGGCAACCGGTTTGACTTTATCAGTCGGATCGACGGTCTTTTCCACGGTTCGAGGAAGAGTTGTTCCCTGAAGATTGGAGTTGTCAACAACCACGACTTTTTGTGGTTGATTATTCCCAGACGCGTCGTCTTTTGAGCTGGCGGCAAGACTAAACAGCCACAGCAAAAGAATCAATCCGCCCAAAGCCAAGGCGGTGTAAATTCCGTACAGAGCGCCCGATCCGCCAGCAGCGGCAGCAGCCTTTCGATGAGATTTCTTCTTTTTGGAATTCTCCAGATTCAGATTCGCGCCGCCAGTTGGAGAAGGCGGAGCTGGAGGCGCAGACGCTTTCGCCGTCGACGCTGCAGCAGCTGCTCCAACAACCGTTGCCCCAACCGCAGCAGTTCCAACAGCCGTAGCAACCGGCGTAGCGACTGGCGTAGCAGTCGGTTTGGCAGCCTGAACAGGCGTAGGCGCAGACGGAACTGGGGCTGATGGAGCGGAGGAAGGGACAGGCGGAGCCGACGGAATAGGCGGAGTCGCCATTTGGGGAGCCGGCGCGCCGCCGAAAGCAGCCCCGGCTGAATAGCCGCCGCCAAACCCGCCAGCAGGCGGCATGGGAGGTTGAGCCATCTGCGGTTGACCGTATCCGCCGCCGAAAGCAGCCCCTGCTGAATAACCGCCGCCGAATCCGCCACTGGCGCCGTAGCCGCCCATACCGCCGCGAAGGGAGTTGTCGTATTCCATGCGCGACGCCGGATTGCAAAGGCACATCTGAGCGTTTTGGATTTCCGACATTATAGAATTCCATAACGCTATGTCGGGACCGGGATTGACGCTGTTTAACCGAGTCGCCATTTCGTTGGCTGCCTGTTCAATTACATATGGATTGCTTTCGCCAAACGGCAAACCGAGCAACTCATAGTAATTGGGTTTAGTCATATCCGAAATGTTATAAAGTCCAAGCCACTGTTGATACGGATTCATGGGATTAATAATTGTTAGTTGCGAACAGGAAAACAGACGCAAGCGTTATTATATTTGCCGCTAAAAGCGGGGGAACATTTCCAGCCGTGAGATTCAACCCACGAGATAAGCCCAAGCAAAGAGAACCTCTGTCCTCCCTGCTTCTTTATTATTATAACGTCTAACGGACATTAATTTAAGGAGGGGTGTATTAAAAATAATAAAAATCTTTTAAATTTTACTGAAATAACCCTAACACTCTCTTCTTCTCAACGTAATAATATGATAGAATAAGGCAAGTTTAGGCAGGCGGCGGAAAGCTGGCGTTTTTTCGCGGCTGAGTTCTGCCGTCTAATCGGTACGGTTTGAGACTCCTGAACAGGAGCGGCTGCCTTTCGCAATTTGTTACTCATAATTCCCTACTGGCTATCATGTTAAAGAAAATTCTATTCTCGTTTGTTTTCTGTCTGGCTGTGGTCGCCTGGCAGACGTTTACAGCTGCGGCTGACGAACCTTCAGAAACGATTGCGTTCCCCATGGAAAAATTCTCACAACTTCAACAGCAGGGCAATTTCAATGAAGCCCTCGACCTGGCAAAAGAGTATTTTGGTCAACAGACCCCCGAAAAATGCAAAAACATCTTTGAAATCCTACAGCAGACGATTAATTGCATGAACAGAGTCAATCGTATTGCTGAGGCGGACGACTTTCTCGAAACCGTCGTGGCGAAGTTCCCAAACGATTCCCGGACGCTTCAGGCGGTTGGGAAAATCTACGGCGAAGGTTTCCTCACGCCCTACGGATTCCGGGTTGACAACCAATTCAAGCGCGGACAGAACCGTTCCGGCGGGCAGCGCATGATTGCTCAGGAGCGCGACAGAATTCGCGGTCTGCAGCTGTTGACAGAGGCGGAAAAGAATCTGGGTCAGTCCGACTACTCCGACGAGGAAAAAGGACAGTTTTACATCGACTTCGCCAATGCGTTTATGAATCATCGCGGAGGTTCCGGGTCGTGGGAACTGCAAACGCTTACCGACATCTCCAAACTTCCCGATTATCAGAGTCCGGAGAATTACTACGGTCGACGTTATTATGGACGTCCAAACAGTTCCGCCCCGGTCGACGAAGAAGGGAACCCGGTTTTCTACGCCAAACCGGAATCTTTTGACGCTGCCAAGTCCGACGGCGAACGCTGGCGATTCCTGCTCGACAAGGCGGAGCAGTTCGAATCGTCTAAAAAAATGGCTATGACCCTCCGCGCCGACTTTGCCTATCAGCAGTTTGGCGTTCATACGATCGCCGGGTTCAATTTTAATCCCGCAAACGATACCGGCGACGACAAAATGTCCAGCATCTTCAAGCTGGAAACGCTGTCCGATATGGAAACCATCGCTCGTCTGGCGACGGGAATCAAGCGTTTCAATCTGCCGGAAGATTACAATTATATTGAACTGTACAAGGAATTGGACAACTGGTCTCAGCTGGGGCAGATTTACCTCAACAGACGTCAATTCCCGACAGCCGCCGTCTACTGGAAAAAAGGCGCGGATCAGGGCGACGATTGGGCGAAACGCATGTACGAGCAAATCGTCAACCCGTGGGGACGAATCGTCTCTTCCCGTCAGGAGGACTTGTCCGCTACGATTTCCTTCCTGTACAGAAACGCGACTACCGCCCGGTTCAAGATTAGTCGAATTGACGTTGACGCTCTGATTAAAGACGCCAAAGACGAAATCTTAATGGCTCGAGAGCCGAGAAACATCCATCATGACTATATCAACATCGATAATATAGCCTATCGTCTGATTCTCAGGCATCAGAAAAAATACATCAAGGAAGATGTTGAAAAATGGGATCAGACTCTGGAACCGACAGAGAATCATTTCGATAAACAGATCGACATGGACATCGCGTTCCCGGAAGCGGGCGCATATCTGATTGAAGCCATCGTCGCCGGCGGGAATACGCATTACGCCGTCGTATGGATTAACAACACGGTTTTGGTCAAAAAGAGCATTGACAATAAATTCTGGTTCTTTGTCGCCGACTCCAACACCGGAAAAGCCCTGCCGTATTCGGTCGTCGATTTCTTTGGATACTCATTTCGATATTCAAAGCAGGATAGAAAACAACAGATTCTCAAAGACAGCTTTTTTGTTACCGCAGACGCCAACGGTCAGTTTACCGTTCCCCAGGAAAAGTTCTCCAGTTCCGACGGATATAGTTGGCTCATTACGGTTAAAGGACAAGACGGAAAACATCAGGCGTGCCAGGGATTCCGCTCTTTCTGGGGCTACGGCGCCGAGTTTGCCAACCAATACGATCAGCAATACAACGCCGTCCGCGTTTTCAGCATGACGGATCGTCCGGTTTATCGACCCGCTCAAAAAGTTCAGTTCAAATTCTGGGCGCGCCGCTCTCAATACGACAAAGACGGTTCAGACTTCGCCAATACGTCAGCGACGCTGGTTATTAACAACCCGCGAGGCGAAGAACTGCTCCGCAAAGATATTACTTTCGATGAGTTCGGCGGCTATGCAGACGAAATCGAACTGGCTTCCGACGCCATGCTGGGCGGGTACTCGATAAGCGTTCGCAATCCGGGCGCTCGTCTGTACGGCGGCGGATATTTCCGCGTTGAAGAGTACAGAAAGCCGGAATTTCAGGTCGAAGTCAAAGCGCCGGAAAAACCCGTCGCGCTGGGCGAAAAGATCAACGCTACCGTCAAAGCAAAATACTACTTCGGCGAACCGGTTTCTCACGCCAAGGCGAAAATCAAGGTTACCCGTTCAGAATACAACGAACGATGGTTCCCGACAATGCCGTGGGACTGGCTTTTCGGTCGCGGTTACTGGTGGTTCTCCTACGAATACCCATGGTATCCTGGCTGGAATTCCTGGGGCTGCGTTAGACCGTACCCGAGTTGGCATCACTTCCCGCATAATCCGCCGGAAGTCGTCTATGAGAAAGAAGTCGATCTGAAGGACGACGGAACGTACGACGTCGAAATTGACACGGAAGTCGCAAAAATGATTTTCGGCGATCAAAATCAGCAGTACGACGTCTCCGTTGAAGTAACAGACGCGTCCCGACGTACGATTAACGGCTCCGGAAAGGTTCTCGTTTCCGCCAAGCCGTTTACCGTCTGCGCCTGGACGGATCGCGGCGTTTATCACGTCAGCGACCCGATTACGGTTTCATTTAAAACTCAAACCCTCGACAACAAACCCGTCTCCGGAAACGGGACGTTAAAAATCTATCAGGTTTCGTATAAATCCGACGGCTCGCCCGAGGAAAGCGAAGTCTGGTCAAAATACGTCAACCCGGAAGAAGACGGATCAACGGTTGTTACATTCAATCTGAAAAAAGCAGGTCAGTACAGAATAGAATATTCCGTCGACGACGGCGCCAATCACGTCTGCAAGGGCGGACAGCTTATCACCCTTCGCGGAGACGGATTCAACAGCAAAGATTATCGATTCGCCGATCTGGAAATCGTTCCCGAAAAAGACACCTGCAATCCGGGCGAAACGCTTCGCTTGACGATTAACGTCGACAAGACCGACGCCGTTGTCTGGCTGTTCCCGCGCGCGGCAAACGGCGTTTGTCTGCCGCCGGAAAAAGTCGAGATGAACGGTAAAACCGGCTATTATGATCTGAAAATCGAAATGCGCGACATGCCCAACTTCTTCGTCGAAGCTGTAACAGTCGCCAATAACCAGGTCTTTACAGAAACGCGTCAGATTTGCGTCCCTCCCGCCAAACGAATTCTGGTTATGGACGTTATCCCCTCCAAAGAGAACTACAAGCCCGGCGAAGATGCGACGGCTAAAATCGTTTTGAAAGACCTGCAAGGGAACCCGTTTGTCGGTCAGGCGGTTGTAACAATTTACGACAAGTCCCTGGAATACATCTCTGGCGGCTCGAACGTAGGCGACATTTCCTCCTTCTTCTGGAACTGGAAGCGAAGCCATCACCCCAGCGCTATCGACAACTCCCTCAAAACGTATCTCCAAACCGCGTATCTGGAAAACGCCGTTCCTATGGAAACGCTGGGCATTTTCGGAAACGTCTTAAAGCAGGACTTTGGTGGGACTGTAATGGAAAAAGGCGAATTTGCCGGCAGAGGCGGCGGAAAAGCGCGGGCGAATGTTATGGCAGCGGGCGCTGTTGAGAGAAAAATGTTCATGGCGGCTCCGATGGCGGCTGAAGCCCCCATGATGATGAATAGGGCAATGGATGGCGCCGACATGATGGTCGCTGAAGAAGCGGCGGCTGACGACGTGGCAATGGACGCCGACGCAGCCCCCGCTGAAGCGGAAGAGCTGGAAGCTGAAACCGACAAATCGGGCGCCAAAGTTCAGGCGACTGTCCGAACGAATTTCGCCGATTCCGCCTACTGGACTGGCGCGATTGTTACAAACGAAAACGGCGAAGCGGAAATCTCGCTCAAGATGCCGGAAAACCTCACGACGTGGAAAATCAAAGCCTGGGCGATGGGCAAACGCACCGAAGTCGGGCAGGCGGAGACGGAAGTCATTACCCGAAAGAACCTGATTATTCGCGCTCAAACCCCGCGATTCCTCGTTCAGGCGGATAAGATTGTCCTGTCGGCTATCGTCCATAACTATCTGGAATCGGAGAAGTCCGTTGAAGTCAAAGTCGAGACGGGCGACAACCTCGCTACGGAAGACAAGACCTCGCAAGAAGTCAACATTGCCGCTGGCGGAGAAACCCGCGTCGATTGGACGTTTACCGCCAAATCCGAGGGAGACGCGGTTGTCCGCATGTTCGCTTTGACGGACGAAGAGTCGGACGCCATGGAAGTCAAATTCCCGATTATTACTCACGGAATTCTCAAGCAGGATTCCTTCTCGGGCGCAGTCCGCTCTCAAGACGAAACCGCATCGCAGGCGGTTGAATTTACCGTTCCCCAAGAACGCAAGCCGGAACAGACCCGTCTGGAAGTTCGGTTTTCCCCGACGCTCGCCGGCGCGATGTTTGACGCCGTTCCGTATCTGGTGGATTATCCCTACGGCTGCACGGAACAAACGCTCAACCGGTTCCTCCCGGCGGCGATTTGCCAGAAAGTCGTTCGCGACATGGGCGTTGACATTTCCGAACTGGAACAGAAGACGACCAACCTCAACGCTCAGGAAATCGGCGACGCCGCGAAACGCGCCGCTCAATGGAAAAAGACTCAGGCTAATCCCGTCTTCAATCCAAACGAGCTGGATAAGATCGTCAAGTTTGGAATCGGGCGTCTGACCGATATGCAATGCTCCGACGGCGGCTGGGGCTGGTTCTCCGGCTACGGGGAACATTCTTCCGCTCATACGACCGCTGTCGTCGTTCACGGCTTGACAATCGCTCAACAAAGCGACGTCAAGGTGGACGCCAACGTCCTCAAGCGCGGCGTTGACTGGCTGGAACGCTACGAAGCGGAACAGGTCGAACTGCTCCAGCGCGGCGACAAGGTCAAAGAGAATCCCAAACTGGCGAAGGAGTTCGGCTATCGTTACAAGACGTCCGCCGACAACCTCGACGCTCTCGTCTATACGGTTTTGATTGAATCCGGACGGCACAATGCGACGATGGGCGAATTCATCTACCGCGACAGACTCAACATGTCTCCATACGCTCTGGCTCTTATGGGCTTGGGATTCGACATGACGGAACAGAACGACAAGCGCGACATGGTTGTTCGCAACCTGACTCAGTTCCTGCGTCAGGACGACGAAAACCAGACTGCGTGGCTCGACCTGGGCGGAACCCCGTTCTGGTACTGGTACGGTTCCGAAATCGAAACGCAAGCCTGGTATCTCAAACTGCTGTGCAGAACGGGCAAAACAGAAGAAGCGTCCCGACTGGTTAAGTACCTGCTCAACAACCGCAAGCACGCCACGTACTGGAATTCCACCCGAGACACCGCTCTGGTTCTGGAAGCGTTTGCGGAATACCTCCGCAAGACCGACGAGATGGCGCCGGACATGACGGTCGACGTCGTTCTGGACGGCAAGACGGTCAAGACGGTTAAAATCGACAAGGAAAACCTGTTCTCCTTTGACGGGACGTTTGTTCTCGAAGGAGAAGAAATTACTGAAGGTAAGCATACGCTGGAACTCAAACGAACCGGCTCCGGTCCGCTGTACTTCAATGCGTACGTGAACTACTTCACGCTGGAAGACTTCATTCCCGCCTCGGGCTTGGAAATCAAGGTTCAGCGAAAGTACTACAAGCTCGTTCGAGATGAATCGGCGACAGAAAACGCCGTTGGAAGCCACGGACAGGCTGTTGAAGTCAAGATCGACAAGTACGTTCGTCAGGAACTCAAAGTCGGCGACGTTGTCAAGTCCGGCGATATCATTCTGGTCGATTTGACGCTGGAAAGCAAGAACGACTACGAGTACCTCGTCTTTGAAGACAAGAAGCCGGCAGGCTTTGAACCGATGGACGTTCGCAGCGGCTACAACGGGAATGAAATTGGCGCGTATGTCGAGTTCCGCGACCAGAAGGTCAGCTTCTTCTGCCGAACGCTTGCTCGGGGCAAATGCTCTGTCAGCTACAAGCTCAAGGCGGAAACGCCGGGCGTCGTTTCGGCTCTTCCCGCAACCGGAGAAGCGATGTACGCCCCGGAACTCAAGGCGAATTCCGACGAATTCAAGATTGAGACGAAGGATTAAAAGGCAGTAGGCAATAGGCAGTAGTGGGGATTATCCTTACTACTGCCTATTATTTTACTATTGTCTAGCGTTTCCGAGGGTTAAATGGCTACTGATATTGAACCGCTAAAGCGGTTCTAGCGGATACGCTTCGCGCCTACTGCCTACTGCCTAACGAAATATCTTGCCGCATTTAACGCATTCTTTTTTCTTCTCGCCGTATCCGCACTGATCGCAGATGCGGGCGAGAATTCTTGCGCCGGGTTTGCCGCATTTAACACAGCAGCGGCGAATTGAAGAGCATTGGGGGCAGAGTAAAGCCTGAATTCTCGCTCCTGGCTGTCCGCAGCGAACGCATGTAAATCTCTTTTCGCCCCCGCCGCACTGGTCGCACAAAAACGCCCACGTTCCAAAGCAGGGAGAGAACTCACAGTAAGAATCAGTCTCATCGCAGCATTCGCTGCAATCTTCGAAAGCGAACGGACAAATTCCCCCAGAAAACAGTTGTTGAATTAGCGCTCCCGGTCGAAGGCAAACCACAGGACGCGGCTCTGAACAGCAGCGCTGACACGAATCGCAGGCAAACGCTTCGACAGATGCCAAAACCAATATCAAAAATAAAACAAACGCTTTCATCATGGGCGTCTCCAACAGGCGGGATAATTCTGGGGGGGAAGGCAGGGTAGGATTTAGCAACGAGCAATTGTCAATTAGCAATTGGCGCAAAGAGCCTTATCAACTGCTCTATGGTAATTATAAATATAAATTTGTCAAAAACAAGCCCATATAGACCTGTTTTTAATAAAATTTCTTAAAATTTTTGATTTTTTCAATGGGCAATAGGAAAT
Organism: Thermoguttaceae bacterium; assembly: GCA_017447745.1. Lineage (GTDB taxonomy): Bacteria > Planctomycetota > Planctomycetia > Pirellulales > Thermoguttaceae > RUG11551. Next base: position 15,641 of record JAFSMW010000009.1, on the reverse strand, counting down.
AGACTCTACTGCCTATTGCCTACTGCCTAATCTCATTCCAGCGTCGGATAAACCTTCTCGCCTTGAAGCTGTTTGTTCTGCTGTTCCGGTTCGTAAACGCTGAAGAACGGCGAGAGCATATCCAGCCACAACGCGATTCGATGCCGCTCTTCCGCTGACAGCTTAACTCCGTAATGTCCCTTATCAAGCAGCGGCAAAAGCGGGGATTTCAGCGCGCCGAACTGACCGGGCGTCGTCCGAACGGAGGATCCGTAATCGTAAAAGCCCCAGCCTTTGTACATCAAATTGTAATACGATTCGTAAAACGCCGCGCCGTTCTTCTTATAGAGAGGTTTGCCCGCCAGGGAGAACGTCTTACTTTCCGGCTTTTCGTGACACTCTACGCAATGTTTGTCCAGAACGGGCTGAACGAGGTCGATAAAGTTGGCGGGACGGCTTCCTTCGACGTCGGGAACCGGGACAGACGCCGGGCGGGTAAACGCCAGCGGCAGGACGCTCGACGACCGGGTTATCTGCCCTTTGGGTTCGTGACAGCCCACGCAGGAGACGTTGTCGCCGGGCTGGAAGTACGTTCCGGAACGCATCGACTGCACTGCGTTTCCGTTTTCGTCCAGCGCCTGGAAGAAGAGTTCCACCTGAGCGGGGACGGTGAAATGCGCCGAGCCGTCTTCTTCAACCGGCACGGTTCCAATTACGCCGCGAACGAGGTTGACGCTGTCCATCGACGACGGTTCCTGACGTCCGGTATGATATCCCCAGCCGGACGGAACGGACATCGTATATAGCTGAACTATTCTCAACGCTTTGATTTTTGTATTCTCCGGCCACGGTTTGAGGCTCTGATAGACGTTGGCGATTGTAACTTCCGCCTGCGGACGTTTCGTCCAGTCGCGTTCCGGCAGCGGGATGTATTCCTGCGACGGGATTTCGCCCGGCTTGACCAGTTCTGGCGCAACCGTCGGGCGAGTTCGCTTGACAAACGGGAGAACCGTTGCGATGCCAATCGCCGGGTCGCGATAAATCAGTTCCCGGTTCCCGAACCGGTCGAGCAGATAGATTCCGTAATCCCCTTTGCTGCTTTTATCCCATTGCATTCCCTTGCCGGGCAAAAAGGAATAGTCGGCAACCGCTAAAAACAGGTCTTCGGAAATCGGGTAAGCAAATCCCCAGACCTGCGCCCCGCCCTGCGATTCCGGGAAATCAACGTCCGGCGTCAGACGCTTGGTGCAAGCCATCGCATCGGTTTCCTCTTCCGGAGCGCGAGACGGGTCGATAATAATCAGCGAGCCGTAGTTCTGACCGTGGTGCGGACCGGCGGTCGCGACGAATTTTGAGGAATTCGGAATCGCCCGGATGTCCATTTCGGTATCCGCCCGCTGACGCCGAAGAGTAAAGTTCCCGTGAATAGCGCGGGGGTCAGACCCGTTGAGCGTCATAATCCATGGGGTATGCGCAGTACAGCCGTGACGGTCGATGTAATCCCAGCGCGTCCAGACGATTTTCCCGTCGTTGGAAACGGACGGCGCCCATTCGTTGGTTTCGTGATAGCTCAGGCAACGCATGAGCGTCCCATCGGGATTCATATCAAAAATCGTGTAGTTCGGACATTCGCGACCGCAGCGCAGATAGCCTCCGCGGCGTTCGGAAATAAACGCCAAGCGTCCGTTAGGCAGGAAGCACGGATAGAAGTCGTTCCACGTCCCGTCGGTAATCTGGCGAAGGTTCGTACCGTCAACGTTAGCGGTAAAAATGTGCAGGCAGCGCGTCTGTTCCCAATGTCCCCGAGTCAAATCGGTATGATGTTTATGTCCCCTGTCTCCCGTCGCTTCGACGTACGCAAAGGCGATTTTCTGAGCGTCGTAGTCCAAAGCCAGAGTTGCGAACCCGCCAGTCTTGAGGTTGTCGCCCTTGAGTCGTCCGACAAGGTCGGTTCCTGATTGGACGTGGGTATCTTCGAACCCAGCTTTTTCGGAGGCATAACCTCGTCCTTCAGCCCGTGCGGCTTCGCACCCGGACTCGACAACGGAGTTTTCCAGAACGTTTTTGACGGTCGGCTGGGAATCTGGATTAAATGCGTTTTCCAGCATAAAAATCCCACCGCCAGGGAGGATGTTAACGCCGTAATACTGGTCGCAAAGATGGTTGAACGTAGCGCGGTGTTTTTTGACAAACAGCAGCTTGTCGAAATCCAGATCCGGGTCGGCGAACATCACCCGCCGCCGGACTTTCGCGATCTTTTCAAACAGTGCAAAACTCTGTTCCACGGTCAACGTTTTGTTCTCCTTCGGATTGAGCGCTTTCAGCTCCGTCAGAAACGGCGCTGCTAAGTCGATATCAATCTTTTCCAAGCGTTTGACAGCGGCGAGGGTTCGGCGATAAATGACGTCTGTCGGCGACTTGTCCTTTGGCAGAATCCCCGCCTGGGGGTCGTAAATCTGCCCGGCGATTTTGTCGTATCGCCGACGGTTGTCGATGTCCGCCAGTAAGATATTGTACTGACTAATCAGTTCTGGGTCAGCGCCGGGAACGTTTTTCGAATAGACGTTGGCGTCAGCAGTAAACGTTTTGCCGTCGACAATAGGCTGCAGTTCCGCCGCCGAGGCGTACGGCTGATTTCCCACCGAGGACAGAACCGTTACCTTGACAAACCGTCCCTCGACGGGCTTGTCAAACAGAATTGTAACAGTGTCCTTGACGTTCTTTCGCAGGGAATCCAGATTGCCTTTCCAAACCGGATCTCCCATTTGTTCATGGTCAGCGAAAACTTGAATTTCCGTCTGACAGAACGTCCCGTTGTTGTTGGAATCCTGGCGGGGCGTGTACGAGACGCCGCGAACCGTTTCGGTCCTTTTCAAATCGAATTCCACCCAGTGCGGCGGCTCCGGCTTGCGCTTTTCAAACTCCGTATGCCAGAAATTGGCTTTATCCCCGTCGCAGGCGAACGAGCTTTTGTATACCGGATAGCTTTGGCTGTCCGTCTTGATGGAAATAATAACGGCTTCGTCCGCAAACGACGCAGCTGTCAGAAGACACACTGTCGCGATAATAAAGGATTGAATTGTTTTCATGACTAATTAGGGAGGGGTAAAAATCTCTGGGAACTGCTGGGAATCGCTGGGAGATTTCTGGGAACAGCTGGGAAAAATCCACAAAATATTCCCAGAATTTTCCCAGAAAATTCCCAGAATTCTCCCAGTCTCTTCTGATTGAACTTTATTTTATCCCAACGAGAATTTAATTGCAATCCCCCCGATTATTTTTTTAGAAATTCAAATGAGCAATTCTGAATTCCGCAAGAGTCGCGCATAATCCCATCGCAACTTGCAGCCAATCACTCTGCCAAGTCTTCCGGTTGAAGCGTTTTTCTCATGAACGCGCCGCAATTGAGTTCCGATCCCGGAACGCGGACGGGAATATATCGTTCCGTACAGCCGGTTACAAACCCGTCTTTAAATCGTTCCGCTAAAATACAGACGTTCTTTCCGATCTGGGACTGGAAATACTCTTGACGCAGCGTCTTTTCCAGCTCCGCCAGCCGCTGAGCGCGTTCCTGTTTGACAGCGGGCGGAATCTGGTTGGACATCCTCGCCGCCGGCGTTCCCTCTCGCGGAGAATAGCGGAAAATATGAATCTTGGAAAAGCCCGCTTCGTGACAGACCGCCATTGTTTGCTGAAAATCGGACTCCGTCTCGCCGGGAAACCCAACAATAACGTCGGTTGTCAGCGCAACGTCCGGAACGAACTCATTCGCCAGCCGACAGCGGCGCAAATACTCTTCCGACGACGTTGGGCGGTTCATCGCCTTTAACACCGCGTCAGACCCGCTTTGCATGGAGATGTGCAGATGAGGGCAAATTTTATCCGGGTTGTTACGCATGAGTTCCAAAAGACGCTCGGAAACCTCGTGCGATTCCAAAGACGAAATCCGGATTCGGAAATCGGCGTCAATCGCCGTCAGTTCAGAAACGAGGTCGGCAAGCGTCAAGCCCTTGAGTTCCGGATTGTCAAACCCTTCTCCGTAAAAACCCAGATGAATTCCCGTCAAGACGATTTCCCGATACCCGTTTTGAATCAGACGTTCGACTTCGTTTCTAACCTGTTTCGGCTCCCGGCTGAAAAGACGGTTTCTGACGTGGGGAATAATACAGTACGAACAGAACTGCCGGCAGCCGTCCTGAACCTTAACGAACGCGCGGGTATGCTCAGAGAATCGTCCGATTCCCAGCGGGGCGTCGATACAACCCTGCTCGACCAGCCAGTCCCCCAGCTTCGATTTATCGGTCAGCACGACAGAGCCGTTTCCCGCCTCTTCCGCCAGCTCAGCAGCTGCAACAGGATTCTTTGTCGCCCAGCAGCCCATGATTATCATCTGAGCGTCCGGATAATCCCGGTGCAGCTTTCGGATTATATGTCGAGACTTGGCGTCGGAATCCGCCGTAACAGTACACGTATTGACGACGATAATATCCGGCGTCTGGTCAGGGGCTGCGTCTTGACCGCCCAGCTCGTAAAGCCCTTCGAGCAGATACCGCGTTTCGTATTGATTTACCTTGCAGCCCAAGGTTACCGTTTTAATTCGTTTCATGGAAACTACTATACCAGCCCGGGAAAAAAAGACAAGGAGGCAGGAAAGGCGCTCCTGTCAATTTTATTCTTTTGCGCCGTGATCTGTGAGGAGCGGTACCAGTTTCCGCAAAGAATCAATCGGAGCCCGAAAAGGTCGGTTCTCAACAAGAATTCCGCATTATTCATTACCCTCGTTCGGACCAACGACAAAGCGAACGGACGGGTTGAGCGGGAAGCGTTTTGCCATGTCGTTGATTTCGTCCAGCGTTACGCTTTTTAGAATGTTGATTTCGTCGTCAAGCGTAAAATACTGATTTCGACAAACCCAGTCAGATGCAATCGAAAAGACTCTTGTCAAGATTCGTTCCTCGCGCATGACCAGGCTTGCAAGCTCCCGGCGTCGCCGCTGATCGAGTTCTTTTTCCGAAAAACCGTTTTTCAAAACGTCCTCGTAGACGTCGGCGACGATATCCATGCACGTTTTTTCGTCTTCCGGAGTGCAGGAGAATGAAGCATTGAACGCGCCGGTTTCGGTATAGTCAGAATAAGACAGCTGGGCGGAATCCGCCAAACCGACGTCGCTCAATTTCCAGTAGAACCGGCTTCCTGCCGACTCCCCAATGAGAGACGAAAACATTTTTGCGACGTAATAATCCCGACCAATCGGATCCGGTCCGGGACACCAGTCGATAATATACTCTTGAGCCGCAGTCGGGTCAACAACCCGATTAAACCGCTGTCCGGGCGTAAACGACTGCAGATCCCGTTTGACGTCTCGAGGCGCCCAGGCGCCGAGGTATTTCTCCGCCAAGCGAGTCAAAAGGTCGAAGTCCACTTTCCCCGCCGCGCACAGGACAATGTTATTCGGAACGTACTGACGATTCAAATAGTTCCTCATTATTTCCGGCGTCATGGCGTTGAGCGAGTCGATCGTTCCGATAATCGGATTACCCAACGGATGACCGTTGAAAAACGCTCGACGCGCCTGCTCGTCCATGTCGTACGGCGGCTCATCCTGATACATTTTCAGTTCTTCCAGAATAACCTGACGTTCGGAATTGAAGTCTGACTCTCTCAGAGCCGGGCGCAGAACGTCTGACCACAGTTCAATTATTGGTTCCAGAAATTCCGGGAGAAAAGACGCGTAAAACAACGTTGAATCCTCGCTCGTACAGGCGTTGTTCGACGCTCCCATATCGTCAAAAGCGCGGTTGACTTCCTCCGCTGTCCGCTTTTGCGTTCCTCTGAAAATCATGTGTTCCAGAAAATGACTCACTCCCGATTCCACATCCGTTTCGTCACGGCTGCCCGTATTCACGAAAAAGCAGACGCTGACGCTGTACGCATACGGAATCGTTTCCGCCAAAACCGTCAAACCGTTAGAAAGAACTGTTGAATGGAATTGAGTCATGGTGGGGGGAGGCAGTAGGCAAGAGACAGTAGGCAGTAGTGAGAATTATCCCAACTATTGCCTACTGCCTACTGTCTATTGCCTTATTGTGCGAACATGGGCATAATCAAATCGCCTCGAGAACCCTGATCTGGCTGAGTCAGCGGGACGGCGTCGGGAGCGTTCTGAACCGGCGCGAGGGAGGAGGGAGTATTTAAATTCACCGAAGGCGAATCACTACTGTCTACTGTCTCTTGCCTAATGCCTTCACTACTGTCTATTGTCTCTTGCCTATTGTCTAAACGAACGCCTGCCGGTCCCGCCGGTTTCCAAACGCCAAATTCGGATTTGCCCGGAGTGAGTTCAATGCGAGCGTCTTTTTCCGTTGATGCAGAATCATCGTTGTCAAACTCGCGCTGTCGATAGGCGCAGGATTCCTTTGCAGCATAGGTCGCTCCGCTGGAATCAATCACTTGAACCAGGATTTTATGAATTCCAGGCTGAAATGCGATGGCGACAATTTTCAAATCGCGCATTTCGCCCTGTTTGAGTTCAATCGGTTTATCGACGACGACCTGACCGCTTTGAATCGTATTGGGCGCGCCAGACGCTCGAATCGGTTCGATGCCGTTTCCAAAAAACGCCATCGCGTTGAACATGATATCTTTGGGGGAATTGTTGACAATACGAATCAGGTACTCCGTTGGCTGACCAACATAAACGTTTCCCGTCTGCGGCGGCAGAATCGAAATCTTCACCGACTCGTTTTTCACGTTGACGCTGATCGTTTTCGTCGTTTCGAAACCCTGAGCGTCTCGCACCTGAGCCGTCAAGGACAGGTTGTTGTACTGTCGCGCGTTGAGCTTCATATAAACGGACTTCTTCTCTCCCGGCTCCAATTGTTCCAGGTTTACGCTGGCGGTTTTATCCTCTCCAAAGCCTTCCGGGTGAACGCTCAAAGCAACATCTCGACGAACGGCGTCTGTTGTATTGATTACGCTCAAAGAGAACATCTCGGTCTTGCCAAACTCGACCTCGTCAGGACCGGATATTTCGATAATTAGCGGCGTCGGCGAGTTAGGAGTGAGGGGTGAGGAGTGACGAGTTGAAGGCGAATCAATACTGTCTGCAGTTTCTTGCCTATTGTCTGTTTGGGAAGTTGCGAGTTGCGAGGCGGCGAGGCGATTATCAGTTGCGAGTTGCGCGTTGCGAGTTGCGAGAGGCGTTGAATTCGCCGAAGGCGAATCACTATTCCCTACTCCCTGTTCACTATTCCCTAATTTTTCTTTAGGAATGTCAATCTCTGGGATCGGTTCCAAAGCTGGCGTCTGACTGTTTTTCTCCGTGAGGTTTTCCAACGGCGAATCGTTGTGCAGTTCCTCAATTATCGGGGACGTCTCCGGGGTCGGAGCGCCAACGGCGGGGGATAAATTCGTCTCCGGTGAATTACTTCCCTGTTCTCGGTTCCCTACTTGCGGCAAGGCTTCTGAAAGCTGAGGCGCTGCCATATCCATAACAGGTTCAGTCGGAACGCTCGTTCGAACTGGTCCAGGCGTATACGTTTTGCTAAACGCCGCAGACCCGGAATTGAGATTCAGCGATCCGAAATTATCTGAATTGATTACCGTTCCAACAGGCGAACGTCCGACAGCGGTTGTCGGCTGTTGAGCATAGGGATTAACAGGTATTTGAGCGGGAATCGGTTCCGGGCGGGAAGTAATAACTCTATTCGGATTTCCTTGTCCTTGAGGGTAAACGCGTTCCTGATTGACGGGAAGCGATGAACGTCCAGCTCCCGATCGTCCCATAATAATCCGTTTAGCAGTAGAATCCGGCGCGTTTTGCGTTGATGGCGCGCTTTGCGTTGCTGGAATATTTTGCATTATCGGCGACGCGCTTTGCGTTGGCGGAATACTTTCCGTCATGGGCGACGCGCTTTGCGTTGGCGGAATACTTTGCGTCATGGGCAACGCATTTTGCGTTGCCGGAATATTCTGCGTTATCGGCGACGCGCTTTGCGACACCGGAGGAATATTTTGCTCCATGGGCAGAGCCTCTTGCATTTGCGGATACGCCATCGGGGAATTGTTATCGTAAACCATTTCTCCGCCGGATCCTTCAAAATTGGGTTCGGAACCGTTGGGGAAATAAATGATTTCTCCTTTTTCGTTATAGATCGCGCCTTCTTGAGGTCGAAAATCTTCCGAATCCAGCGGGACAACAGGATATTGACCGTTCATTCCGCTGGGCATAACCGCTTGAGGCTCTGGAGAAGGCGGCGGAGTATACGCCGGTTCGAGCGGCGGAGCCGGTTCCACATATTGAGATTGCGGCTGAACAGGAGCTGCGCCGGAAAGCCAGCTTGTGAGCGACCATTTATTCTGCGGCGTTCCCTGCTGCATCGCAGGCGCCGGAGCGCCGTATTGAGAGCCGTGATTATGATTATGCGGCGTCTCAACAACGGTCTGCGGCTGTCCATATCCGTTCACATTGGTCAATTTGGGAGCGGGTACTACCGGCGTTCCGTAACCGGCGTTAGACGGCTGCGCGACTGGAGGCGGAGTCGATTCTGAAGTGTTGGATCGTCCTCGAAAAACGTCCAACAACGTCCCGCCGGAATTGGAATTGTTGTTCCAGCCATAGACGTCCAAAGTTATAACGCTCCAAACAACCGTCGTTAAAACGGCTGCTTTGAATAATCGCCAGAAAATATGCTTTTTCATCTATTGCTCTGTTTTTCAGTCTGTTGGTTAGGTTCATTCCTCGATATTAGTCCTCGATAACTATCGGCAGCGCCGGCGGCGTTGTGCGATGAGGAGTTGTATTCGGAGCAACCAGAGGAATGGCGTCTCCAATTTGGACGGCGTCGTCTTCCGGAAGAGCTTCTTCCATTGGCTTGTCGTCTAAAAATTCCATTTCCGGAGATTCGTAATTTGCATCCGAAGAGTTGATTTCCACGGCGGAGTCTGAAATCATCGGCAATTCCGTCGGAGCCGTCATTTGCGATCCGGACTTCGGAGCAAGCTCTTCAAGCGAAGGAAGCGCGTAAACAGGCTGCGACGTCGAATCGGCGGTCGTTTCAACATTCTCTTCCGGAACTATGGGCGCCAATTCTTCAACGTTTGGCAGAAGAATATCCGAATCTTCTTCAACCTGTTCGTTCTGAACGCTGTTTTCGCCTGGAGCGACCAGCAAGGGCGCCGTTTCCGTAAGATTTGAATCCGTTTCTATCGGCAGCGCCGCTTCAGATTCATCCTTGGGCGGAAGATCGTCCAGAACAACGTCGCCAGCGGCTACTTGCGCCGACGGTTGAACGGTTTCCGCTTCTGGAACCGGCAATTCCGGGAACGGAATCTCCGTTTGAGCGTTTTCGTCCGTCTTCAATTCATCCAAACTCGGAAGAGACAACTCGTCTGACGAGTCCGCAACCTGTTGAGCGTCCAAATCTTCTTCCTTGACTTCCAGCATCGGCTCTTCTGAATTTTTCTCTTGTAAAGCGTCCGACGGCGTTTGCCCAACAACGATCTGGGAATCCACAACGCCAGAGCTGAGCTGATTGAGCAGCAACGCGTTCCCGTTGGCGCTGACCTTGACGTCCTGAGCGATCTTTGCAATTCGTTCCTGTTCGCTCTCGACAGCTTCGACGCTCTTCTGTTCAATAACGGCGCGATATTTATCCATACGCATATCGTATTCGTTGGCGGCAATCGTTAAAACCGTACGTCCCCACGATTCCAGATTTGAACTGACGCGAAGGTCGGGTTTTGAAAACGGTCCGCTGATCGTTCCGTTAAGCGTGATCTTTTCAAGCGACTCAACCAATTCTTCCAGCTTAGCAGCGTTGTCTTCTGAACTGACGCCTTTGAGTTCAATTGAAATCGAGGGCGCAGTCTGAGCCATGGCGTATTCGCCCTGAATTTTGCCGTCTGCAACGATAAACTGAATGCTTCTCGTTTGGACAAACGGGGTCTTTTCATCCGGTTGGAGTTTGACGCGAAGTCCGTCTTCCATTCCAAACTGTTCTCCCGGATTGACGTTTGACGAAGCGAATTCCACTTTTATTTCCGTTCTCTGTTCACTGCGATACGCTTCCAGATGAAGTCGCGCCGACTGATTTTCGCCAAAAGCGACGTCAAGCGTCAACGGTTTGCCGTTGGGCAGCGTTGAATAATTTGAAATAACCGCGGAAAACGGAACCGTCTGATTCATAAACTGTGTCTGACCCGTCAAGCGAAGCTGTCCGACCGACAATTGTTCCTGAGTTATAATCCGACGAAACGACAGCGATGCCGGATCCAGTTTATCGACCGGGCCTAACGCCTTCTCCAAATCTGCCGGAAGCCATCGACAAAACTGTCGAATCTCATACAGAAGCTTTCCGATAAACTCGGTGTAATCCTGAGCAAACAGGTATTGAGTAACTTCTCCATCTTCCAAAGCGGGAATAATCGCTTCCGCGCAGCAATTCTTGCTTTTGCTGTGAAGGGCGCCCAACAGAGCGGCGTTTCTTTGATTAAATTGACTTTCTTCAATCGACATGGCTCTCAAAGCCATTTGCATTCTCTGCTCATAGGACGCCGCCTGTGCCTTGTCCGCGTCAGACGCTTCTTCTCCAGAGGACAGCAACCGTTCCTGAAGAACCTGAATCTGTTTCGTAATATCCTTAACTTCCTGCTGCGCTTGACGAATCGACTGTTCGTATGGCGAGGAAATGGTCGAAACCGAATTCTTTACCAGCAAATCAATCTGAGAATCGTCCAATTCCTTGGAAACGGATTTCAGAGTCTTGTTAAATTCATTGTCTGACAAAGAAACGTTCATGGTATTGACGACGTTCGGCGTCGGAGCAAAACGGATGTCTTCAACCGTTGCCCATTTCATTTGCTGATTGTCCCCAACGAAATACGGAAGGCTGGAAAACACCGCGCGTCCCGTTTCAAAAAACGGTCGCTGAGCCGAATCAAACGCCTGAACGGACTCAACGGTCGTTACGCCGGCGCGATAGTCCTGAGAGACGTTTTTAATTCTCAAAGACAACCCCGTCGCCTGCTGAATCTGAGATTGAACCAGATACGCAGGAAGCATATTCCATCCAAATATAAACAGACCAATAAACAAAGCCGTCAGACAGCTTATCAGACTTAACGTCCACCCGCTGCAAGACTTGGAATTTTGGGCTGCTGGCTGCGTCGCCGGGGCAGGCAGCGAGTTTTGGGCTGCTGACTGCGGAGCCGGGGCGGGCTGAGTGTTTTGAGCTGCCGGCTGCACCGCCGGGGTAGGCTGAGAGTTCCGAGTTGATGACTGCATCTGAGCAGAGGGTTGGCAGTTTGTCAGCTCTTCATTCACTACTCCTGATTCAGCGATATTCTTTCTTGAAACAACTGTTTGCGTTTCAAGCAATTGCGGAATCTCAACGCTGGTGGACGACGGTTGAACGGACGGTTGAGCGCGGCGAGTTGACTGCTGCGAACGATCCAAAACCTCACTCTGCGCTCCTAACTCCTCGCTCACTAAGACGTTTTGCGTTCTATTCGATTCGTGATTCGGAAATTCTCCAGTCTCCCAAAGTCGTTCAAAATACGCTATTTCGTCCGGAACCGCTTTTTGAACTGGCTGAACCGACGACTTCTGAATGGGGCGAAGACGCTCTGGATAAACGTCGTCAAACGCCGGAGCGGAACCGCGGCCTTCCAGAACGCTAATAGGACTCATAAAGGCGTCTGGAGAAAGGGGCTGAAACTTTGTCCGACCCCTCTGGCTGGTTGCAACCGAAGCGTTGACTGTATTATCAAGAGAATCGCACGATTCCCACATTTTATCAAACAGAGCGTCTGTCGGTTCCGGAATCAAACCTTGGAACTGAGGCGTAATCGCGTCACTATGTTCTGACAACGGCTCCGATGACAAAAAATCCTCAGCGCTATACGCCTCAGACTGCCCCAGAGTTTCAAAGTCAGTAAACAAATTGTTGTTATTCGTACTCACGATAACGCCTATTTTTATCTGCTTTACATAGTAAATAATATCAAAGATACCGATTTTACCTAATCGTTATCATTGGTATTATCGTTTCAAACTGACCGGGTATTTAATAAAAGTTTGAAAAAAGGAGAAAAAAGGCAGTAGGGAATAGGGAATGGAGGATAGGACTCGCGGCAGTCTCTGCCGCCTTGGCGCCGCCAGGCGTCAAGAAACGCCGAGAAGTGTGCACTCCAAACTGACGAAGCCGGAAACCACCTCTGGATGTAGCCCGCCCACGGGCTACTAAAAGACGCTCCATCCCGCTGGAAACGTTTGAGAAAAACGAACGTTTACCTTCGTAAAGGCGTTAAAAAATTAGGGTTGCGGACTTGCGTCCGCGATCCAGAATGGGTACTGGCTACGAAAGAAAATTTTCAGCGAGTCAGTTCCCAACACCGTCCCACTGAAATTCTTTGACGTAAGCCAACAACGTCTCTGGGGGGCGGGTACCGACAAGGTCGGTTCCTGCTTGGACGTGTGCAACACCTAAAAAGGCTTTTTCGGAGACTCAACCTCGTCCTATCTGCCAGCGCGGCTCGCGCCCGCCAACAAAACAACCAGAAACGTAGGTAAACGCGGATAATATCCGCTCCCCAGAAACGTTATCCTCTCCGCCAGCGCGGGTGCGAGCCGCACGGGCGACACGTCCGCGATCCCGTAGACTGACGTTTTCTATTACAGCGCTCAACCGGTAAAATAAAACCAGCGCCACAATTAGTAATTCCACATTCCTAATTCCGAATTAAATCCTCCCCCTTGGGGAACTTTTTTCACGTTCGACTGTCTATAAGTATATAATCAATAATATCTAACCTGATTTCGGAAGAATTATCAAAAATTTTTCGACTTTAGCGCTTGACTTTTCAAAATATTGATTATAATTACATAATGCTTAACAAGTTAAGCAAGTTTTACCATTCTTGTTAAGCAATCGTTCCACTTCGGAAAAGATTCTTATACAACCATAACGGCTATAAGAGCGCCCTCCTAAACCGATGCTTTTACTAACCTGTTCCCTTAGCCGTTATAATATGTTAATATTATGAATAATATGTTAATATTATGAAAAATACGAGTACCCAGTCTTTTTTAGCTGCCGTTTTCCTTACGCTGATTGGTTCCGTCAACGTAACCGTTGCGGACGATTACCCATATCCAGATTACGTCTTGCGTTGGTCAACCAATGGCCCAAATACCAATGGATGGAGCAACACATCTGGTTATTGGGTTAATCCGGACACCGGCGTAAGCTTGAATAATGTATCTCAATTTCCTGGTAAAGTTTTCTATGTACAGGACAAACTTCCAGCGGCGGGGACTGCGGTTGGCTATAAGGAAATTCGCGCGTACACGGATTACTATTTTAGGGGCGCCGCCTTCTATTTAGGGTTGAATACGTATAGAGATAACTCTGGTAATATAGTTTCCGAGTTTTCTACTAACCAAATGCGCTTGGGGTTAGGGTTAAACGCCGCAGGTACTAATGAATACACAAGCGAATATGCTGTTACATACAATTCAAATTATTTTGTTGATCTCACAGGCGTTTATCTTGGGCACGGTATTATCAACAGCCGATTGAACGAAGGCACTTATCGATACGATGAAAATACCGGTACTGTAAATCCTGATCCGTCTTCAGCCGCCAGTGGCGATGTTAAAATTGAAACCTATTCTGTTGTTGGCGTAAAAGGGACGCTTAATGTCTTGCCAGACTCTAATCAAGATGATATATTCCGTTCTGTAATTGGCAACAACAATAAAAACCGCCACATGATCTTTGACTCTGCCTTTACTGCCATTGTGCCGGAGGGCGCTAAGTTGGAATTCCTCTCCGCCAGTTGGGATAATCAGGAAGGACATCACCCTTACTCTGTATTGCCAATCTATGGCAAGGTTGAGGGCGAAGGGAAAATTCAGTTCAGAGCTTTGCGAGAAGACGCTATTCTGGTTTATGGAAATACTGAGGATTTTACCGGCTCTGTAATAATTCATACTGAAGATAATTTAGGCAGTGAACGATTTAACAATTCGTATGTCATTGCCGGAGACGCCAGAGATGTCAATACTGGTATAAGCAGTAGCGCGAGCGAGGTGATTATCGAGACGGGAAATTTGATTATCCAAAACGACCATACGCTTAATAACCTTAGCAGTCGATATACTATTACCACTACTGTTGACAATATAGAGGTTACTGTCCTAAGCGCCGATAAAACCCGAATCGCCGGTTCTGACAAAATGTACTATAACGCCTTTATGCCTGACGAGTATCACAATGACGATCATCTCAATCCCAAACTGACGCTCCATAACACAAAGGCTACCAAATACTACGGCTCGATTTGCGATGCGATTGAGACTATTGAATGGAAAACGACAACCGGCATAGACGATAAAGCGTATAACTACGCCTTACAGAACTATGCGTTTACCGGGTTAATTTCAGAAGTTGAAAAAACTGGGCATGAAACGCTTAGCCTGTACTGCGCCGGGGCAACCGGCGGTATTTGCGCCGAAAGTTTTGTCGTCTCTTCTGGTCGTATTAACTTCAATGGCTTTTTTCAATCTGCACAAGATAAAGCGGGGCTGAGAGTAAAAGCCGGCGCTGTCTTCTCACCAGACTCTTGGGGCTGGGGCGACGATGAGGCCATTGCCGTTGGCGACGATACAGTTACTATTAACGGCGATATTACCATCGACGCCGGTGGAAGAATCGAGTTTAATTTCAGCGATTATAATTCCTTAAAGCACGATGTAATTAATATTGGCGACGGTTTCGAATTTGATACGTCAATCAGTTCTATTATAGATTTGCGGTTTATGGCGAAAGATCCATACGCTTGGGCAACCGAAGACGCCGAATATCTTCTTATTAAAGGTGGGGGATTTCCACTTGAGGAAACTGATTATAGCGATTTGCTAATCAATACTTACGGGAATATGCAAACTCTGAGGCAGTTTGGCTTGTTGGGTAAAGACGGCAACCTGTATCTGGTAACGAGATATTACGTTCCGGAACCGTCCACGTGGGTGATGATGATTCTCGGCGCCGCCGGGTTGCTGTACTGGCGCAGAAAAAATGGAAGGCGGTAATGAAGTTCGCGAAGCGAACGGAATTACGCATTCGCCGTCAGGCGAACGATTAGAAAGTCTCACGCGAAGTACGCAAAGTTCGCAAAGTTTTAAAGATTTAGGCGGAAGCGATAGCTTCCGCTTTTTCTTTTACCAGAACCCGTCTCTGGATCGCGAGCGATAGCTCGCCGAAGAATTTAGCCGCGAAGTTCGCGAAATTCATTTATCGTCTTTCATTTTTTGCGTTCTTTCTGGTCAAATATCTTCAGGCGGCGCCTGGAATAATCATTATTTTTTTAAAAAAAAGACGAAATTTTCGGAATTTTTTTGGGCATAGGCGCTTCAAATTTTAAAAATTAGGTTATAATACTAAATACGTAAACGACCAGACAAAAACTCAATTTGATTTTTGTTGACGTTTTCTAATGCGTTCCACCAGGAAGAGCAATCCAATAACCACAGTAACGGCTATCGCTTTACCCTCCCCGATGTTTAAACGTCTATTGAGTCGTTTACTGTAGTACCATACCTTTAGCCGTTACACTATGAAGACGAATTTTATTCGCCAAATCGTTATTGCCTTTGCAGT
>JAFSMW010000111.1 GCA_017447745.1 Thermoguttaceae bacterium | reverse complement strand
GAGCGTACAGAACGCGGAGAAAGTCGTAGATTTCCGTAATCGTGCCGACGGTAGAGCGGGGGTTGCTGCCCGCCGTCTTTTGAGCAATAGAAATAGCGGGGCTTAACCCGGAGATGAGGTCAACGTCCGGTTTGGGCGCCTGCCCGAGAAACTGTCGGGCGAACGACGACAGGCTTTCCACGTACCGCCGCTGTCCTTCTGCGTAGAGCGTGTCGAACGCCAGCGAGCTTTTCCCCGACCCCGACACGCCGGTAAAGCAAATCAGCTTGTTGCGAGGCAACTCTAAATTGACATTGACGAGGTTATGCTCTCTTGCGCCGCGAATTTGAATATTTCGATTCATAGATTATTTTATAATCCTTGAGTACTCTTTTTATTTAGGAAGGGCTATTATAGCGCTTTTCCCTCGATTGGTCAAGATGGTAGCGAAGAATATACGGATATATTAAGAATATTTTGGAGAATAATAATCTATAAATTCTCTGTCTTATTAGGCATATCTATATCACCCAAATTTTGGCTATCCTGATTATTTTTCCTAATCACGCTGTCAGTCAGCCAGTAGAACGGAATCGTCAAGAGGAAAATGACGCCGGCGGAGAGGTAAATGGCGCGGACGCCCAGGTAGTAGATAATAAATCCGCTGATAACTGTTGCGATTAGAATCCCGCCCATTCTCAGCGAAGACGACAGACCGAAAACCGCGCCCTGACGGTTGGCGGGCGTAACCTTTGACAGGATCGACAGATAAATCGCCTCCAGACCCCCGGCGGCAACGTAATGCAGGAATCGCCAGCCAGCGTATCCGATTAACGACATCGCCAAGCCCTGCATCGCCATGGTAACCCCCGACGCCAGCAGGGCGGGAACCGTTATCCGTTTGGGCGAGTACAGGTCGCACAGCTTCCCAATCAGCGCGCCGGAAATCATCCCGCCCAGCGCCGCCAGCGCGCTTATCCACCCGGTATGCATAGCCGTCTTGTCCGGACCGTGAATGCACTCGACCATCAGCGGAATATACGGCTCGTCAAACTTTCGGGCGACGGCGGTAATAACAATCAGACCAAAGATCAGCCAGACGCCCAGCGACAAGCCAGACATTGAGCTGAAGATTGAGTTTCGAGAAAGCGTAACTGCGTTCGCTTCGCTCACTCCGTTACCGCCTTTCAAATCTACGGATTCCTCGCTGGTGGATATGGCGTCCTCCGGCTGAAAATTATCGACGACGAAGATATGCGCCAG
Source organism: Thermoguttaceae bacterium (assembly GCA_017447745.1). Taxonomy (GTDB): domain Bacteria; phylum Planctomycetota; class Planctomycetia; order Pirellulales; family Thermoguttaceae; genus RUG11551. The sequence goes on along the minus strand of JAFSMW010000111.1, from coordinate 21,840 downwards.
CAGTCCGCCGATAAAGTACATCGCGCCGCAGGTAATAAACGCGATCGTATACCCGCAGTACTGAACGACGAATCCGCCGGCGGCAAGACCGATCAAATTCCCGCTCCAGATCGCTGACATGAGCAGCCCCAGCGCAAATCCTTGATGTTCTTTGGGCGTCGTCGTTACGACAATCGTCTGCGACGCCGACACGGTTCCAGTAAACGCCGACGCGATAAATCGGGCGGCTATGAGCCAATACGGGTTGGGCGCCAGCAAAAAGCAGGGGAAGATAACGGCGTCGGCGTAATAGGCGCGTAAGAGCATCAGTTTTCTGCCGTACCGGTCAGCCAAAATCCCCCAAATCGGCGTGGAAATGCAAAAGCTGAGCATGCCGAAGAAGTTAAACGCCGCCATCCAGACGCCCAGCTCTTTTTCCCCGGTTATTCCCCACGTATCGCGAATATACACCGCTATAAACGGCATCGCAAACGCAAAACCGACAAGCGACAGCAGCTGAGACAGCCACACAAACAGCAGGTTCTTCTTCCAGTTAATCTCTGGAACGGGGGAAGACATGGGGTGTAAAAATGATTGAAAGGCGGTAACGGAGCGAGTGAAACGAGCGTAGTTACGCTTATTAATAAGCTGGTTCGCCTGACGGAGAAAGCGTAATTACGTTCGCCGTTGGCGAACTCCATTACCGCCTTCCATTCAATTCATATTATATCTTTTTTGAAAAATTGAAAACTCCCCCTGCTTGCTTGACTTTTCTAAATATCATTGTATACTATAGGGGTTAAAAAATGAAAGGCGGTAACGGAGCGAGTGAAACGAGCGTAGTTACGCTTTCGTTAGAACCGCGTTAGCGGTTCACTGTTAATAGCCGTGGGTTTTAACCCACGGACTACCGAAACACAAGAATAAAATCATCGACAAATTCTCTTTTCCATTCCCCCCTGTGCCGTTGGCGCAGGGGGGAATGGAAAAGACGTTGACTCAATTAGAAAAAAACGTTTAAAACTCCTTCCCGTGGGTTTCACCCACGGCTAGACATATTAAACCGCTACGCGGTTTTAGAGGAACGCTTCGCGTCTGAAGTTAAATTGTTATCCCCATGCACCTTCGATTCCCCCTCATTATCGCCGTTTTGATCGTCGTTGTCGGCTGTCGACCCGGTTCCAACGAACCTGCCGACGGGCGACCGGTCGTTTACACAAGCTTTTATCCGCTGTACGATTTCGCCCAGAAAATCGGCGGGGATAAAGTCCAGGTTTGCTGTCTGATTCGTCCGGGAACCAAAGCCCACGACTGGGAACCGTCGCCCCGCGACTTGGCGAACCTGTCGAAAGCCGACCTGTTCCTGTGCAACGGGCTGGGAATGGAGCCGTGGATTAAAAACGCCGTCGACGCCATGGGGAACGTTAAATTCCAGGTCGTCGAAACCGCTCAGGGAATAGACCCTATTACCGGCGGCTGCGGTCATCAACACGAACACGGCGAAAGTCACGAACATCACGACGACTACTCGGCGCCCGACCCGCACGTCTGGCTTAGCCCGGTCAACGTCAAGATTATCCTGAAAAACATTGCAGACGCCTTTGTCAAGCTTGACTCGGACAACGCAGAATACTATCAGCAAAACCTTCGGCTCTGGACAGCCAAGTGCGACGAGTTGGACAAACAGTATCGTGAAACGCTCAGCGACGCCCCGCAAAAGGAGATTGTCGTGTCGCATCAGGCGTTTGGATACCTGTGCCGCGAGTACGGCTTGACGCAAATCCCGATTGAAGGGCTGACGGCGCAGTCCGACCCCGGCATGGCGCGCATGGCGGAACTGGTCAAAAAGATTCGCGACGACGGAATCACAACCGTCTTTGTCGAGTCCAGCCAGGACACCCGCATTTGCGATGCGCTGGCGAAAGAAACCGGCGCCAAAGTCGACGTCCTCAACCCGTACGAAACCCTGTACCAAGACCAAATTCAGGCGGGAGACGATTACTTTTCCGTCATGACCCGGAATTTAGAGGCGTTGAAAGAGGCAATAGGCAGTAGGCAGTAGGCAATAGGGAATAGAGAATAGGGAGTAGTTTCTCGCTACTCGCAACTCGCAACTCAATCATGCATTTTGACATCAAAAACCTGACGTTTGGCTACAACGGCGACACCGTTCTCAACAACGTGTCGTTTACCGTTGAACAGGGAGAATGCGCCGCGATTATCGGCGGCAACGGGGCGGGGAAGAGTACGCTCATGAAGCTCATTCTCAACGAGCTGACGCCAGAGCAGGGCGAGATTCTCATCGACGGGGTTTCGACGGCGGCATATCGACAATGGTGGAAAATCGGGTACGTCCCGCAAAACTGCTTTACCCTCATGGACAGATTTCCCGCGTCGGTTGAAGAGGTCGTCTTTTCCGGGATGTACCATCGGCTCGGTCTGCTGAAGTTCTTTTCGTCACAGTATCGCAAAACGGTCGAGGAGCTTCTCGATGCGGTCGGGCTTCTTCCGTTTGCGAAAAGCCCGGTGAACAAGCTGTCGGGCGGTCAGCAGCAGCGAACGCTCATCGCTCGGGCGCTGGCAAGCGAGCCGGAATCGTTGCTTCTGGACGAGCCGACAAGCGGCATCGACCCGACGGCGGCGAACGAGCTGTTTACGCTTCTGGACAACATCCGGCAGAAACGTCAGCTCACCGTTTTGATGATAACCCACGACCATCAGCGCGCCTGCGACTGGTTCAATTCGATTTACTGTCTGGAAGACGGCTCCGTCGTCAAGCTGGACGCGCATCAGCTTCAGGAAGAAATCCAAAGCCGTCACAAGCACCCGGGCGCGCATTACCACGGCGAGCGGCTTTGCCATCATACGGACTGCCTTTGCGAACAGTGTCATCTCAACCACAAGGAGGGCGGTCATGAATCCTCTTGAACTGTCATTCATGCAGCGCGCGATAATTATCGGGCTGGTTCTGGCGGCGGCGATCCCGTGCATCGGAATCCTCTGCGTGCTGAAACGGATGTCGCTCATGGGCGACACGCTGGCGCACTCCTCGCTGGCGGGCGTCGCGTTCGGGTTCATTTTCGGATTCAATCCGACGCTGGGCGCCGCTGCGTACTGCGTTCTCGCCGCCGCGGCTATCGAGTTCCTCCGTCACAAGTTCCCGCAGTACGCTGATATTTCCCTCGCGATTATTCTGTCCACAGGCGTCGGCTTGGCAGGCGTGATGACGGGATACTTGCCGGCGTCAGCGAACTTTTCCAACTTCCTGTTCGGGTCGATTGTCGCCGTTCCAGACGAAGAATTTTACACGTCGTTAGGCGTCGGGGTAGCGACGCTGGGCGCGTTCTTCCTGTTTTACAAAGAGGTTTTCTATATCGTTTTTGACGAACAGGGCGCGAAGCTGGCAGGCGTTCCGGTTCATAGAATCAACTTTGTTTTCGTCATTCTGACCGCGGCGACGATTGCCGTTGCAGCCAGAACCGTCGGGGCGTTGATTGTCTCGTCGCTGATGGTCTTGCCCGTCGCCTGCGCGTTACAGATTGCCAAGAGTTTCCGGTCGACGGTTTGGCTGTCGATTGCGTTCTCCGTCCTGTTTATGATCTCCGGACTGATTATCTCCTGCTGTTCCTACGCCAAACCCGGCGGAGCTATCGCCCTGACCGGCGTTGCGGCGCTAGTTGCAGTACTGGTTATTAAAGGGATTGCAAAGAGATAGTCTTTTTAGAATAATAGAATTATTCAGAGAACACTTTGAAAATTGGTATTAATGTTTGTCTGGAAGTAAACATACAGATAACATAATCCGGCTGAAACGCCTCAACTTCTTTTTTCAAGTTGTCTCTATAAGAATTCATGGAATGATATTCAACTTGTTCAAATGAAAGAGACAAAAGACTCATAACAAACGGGCTGAATGAATCGCCTATAACCATGAGTTTTTTCTTATTTGCGGCGTCTGGATTATAAACGTTCAAATGTGGGTAATCCTTGTGGAATAACTTCATATTAAAATCGCCACTATAATCAATGTCATAAATATTGGCTCGATTATTATTTGAATAAAGACGAACATGCGTTTTAAACAAAGGATTCAGATACTCCATTTTATCTGGGGGAAGATAAAATCTGCCAAATTGTTTGGACAGATCGCCGTATCGTTCTATAGAATAGGTAGAATAGTTCTCAATTGATCGAAGTTTCTCTTCAAATGTTATAGAGTAGCGTTTTTCCAAATACTGCATGATTTGACAATAGGATAAAAACGCATATTGAACTTTCCAGTGAGAATCGCCTCTGTAAAATAATCTGTAATGCTTTTCCGGATCGTTTTTGAATATTTCACGATTATCAATAACAGGAAAACAGCCTTCGATCCGGGAAACTAATCTATTACTGTTTTCAGTTTCAAAATCTGAAACCCCGCGCGGCAGCAACGAATGGTAATACTTATAATGTTTATGTGGAGCAATTACATACAACGCCGGGATGTTTCGTTCGTCAAGATACTTCTTAAAAGATATTAAATATTCTGACGTTGTAACCATATCGTCGTAATCTGCACATATCGACAAACTGTCATTCGATAATCGTACACATAAATAATTTGAGTTATGCAATCGATATAAACCTTGAAATTTGGCGCAAAGACCATAAATATCCAACATATAACTTTTACAAGAATTAAAAAGCGTATATTCAGATAATAATTTATTCACATAATGGTTATAACATATTCTCAAGCGTTCTTCACGAATTGCGATATCCTCATCTGTTTGACGATTGAGAACGTTATAGTCCAAACAATAATAGACTGTTTTAGAATCGGAAATAAGCGTTTTTATATTCCTGATTGCAAATGTTAAAAATACAACCGCAAAACTCAACATTATCAAAGCAAACAGAATTCCAACGATTCTTTTTTTGCAGCTGTTGTTACTCATTGTATTATCGTCCATATTCAATCGTCCTCAAACTAGAAATTAAAGTAGATAAACGGATTGTATCCGCCTTTAACGACGTAGGCAACGGCGATAATAAAAACGCAACAGAACAGCAGAACGTAAGCCGAGCTGTACAGGAATTGACCAACCGGGTTTTTAATCTGATCGCCTTTGCTGACAAGCCACGGGACAATCGGGTAGCTGAACAGGACGGCAAAGAGATAAAAGTATCTCGTTTCGTGCCAGTGGAAATACGCCAGGTCGTCAAACAGCGGGGCGCCGCTCATCCCAAACATGGTTTGAAGATACGAGCCGGTCAACGCCAGACTGTTGGCAGTATTTCCTTGCATGACAGCCTGATTGGCGTCGAACCCCGCCTTGAACAGAACCCAGCCGACCACGACAATCAGCATCGCGTATACGTATTTCAACGGGACAAACCACGGGGACGTCAGCCGTTTCTCGAAGCCGACGCTTTTCTCGAAAACCAGAAAGACGAAAAACAGCAAGCCCCACAAAACAAACGCCCAGTCCGCGCCGTGCCACAGACCCGTCAGCGCCCAAACGACAAACAGGTTGAGTATCAATCGCGGTTTGGATACCCGGTTTCCGCCCAGCGGGATGTAAACGTAATCACGGAAGAAGCTGCTCAACGACATGTGCCATCGACGCCAGAATTCGGTAATGGACGTTGAAACGTACGGGTAATTGAAGTTCTCCAGAAAATGGAATCCGAACATTCTCCCCAAACCAATTGCCATGTCGGAATAGCCGGAGAAGTCGTAATAAATCTGGAACGTATACGCCAGCGCGCCCAGCCACGCCATTGTAACAGACAGCTCGCCGGCGGGAAGTTTGAACGCTGCGTCGGCGACAATGCCCATCGAGTTGGCGATCAACATCTTTTTGCCCAGCCCAACGATGAACCGGCAAACGCCCTCGGAGAAGTCGTCAAACGTTGACTTGCGGTTGTGAATCTGGTCGGCGATGGTTTCGTAACGAACAATCGGGCCGGCAATCAACTGTGGGAAAAACGCAATGTACAGTCCCACGTTGAGCGGGTTCTTCTGCGCCTGACCTTTGCCTCGATAGATGTCGATAACGTAAGAAATCGCCTGGAACGTAAAGAACGAAATCCCGATCGGCAGCATGATTTTGGGAATCGGAATATAGCTGCCCGTAAAGTAATTGATGTTCCCCAGAATAAACATCCAGTACTTGAAATAGGCGAGAATGCCCAGGTTGACGCCTAACATCGCAACGATAATCGCAATCGCAGCGCGCTTATTCTCCCGGAATTTATCGATTAGCAGCCCAAACGCCCAGTTGCACATAATCGACGCCATCATGACGAACACGAACCACGGCTCGCCGTAGGCGTAAAACGCCAGGCTCATAACCAGCAAAAACAGGTTCTGCAGCGTTCTGGATTTAAACAGAATGCAATAGTACACAAACAGAACAAACGGCAGGAATAAAAACAGGAATATTTCGCTGGAAAATATCATTTGGGTTGATAATTAGGCGTTGGGAACTGCAAGACGGCAATCGCTGCGTTTAGCCGTCTATGAGGGTAAAACTATCTTACGATGCTTATATTATACCAGATTTTAGAGAAAACACCATATACCGTCATAAAATAATTGAAAACTAGGGTGCGTTCAAAATTGGGGGGCGCCGAAAAAAGGAAAGGGAACGCAGAAACCGCAGACTATCCGCAGAATACGCAGACGGGCTTAGGAATGTGGCGACGAGCGACATGGACGGTTCCCAATGTAAGTGGGTAACGCCGAAAACGCTCTTTCGGAGACATAACCTCGTCCATCTGCCCGCGCGGCTTCGCGCCGCTTGCTTCTGCGTTGTCTGCGAGGAGTCCGCGTCCTCTGCGTTCAAAAATAAAAACTACCTATTTTCGCAACCCGAAATTTATCGCACCCGAAAACTATGTTGCGTTCAACTTCGGGTTGCGAAGTTAAACAAAATATATACAGAACCTCATCTTAAAGAGATGCAACTTTGTTTTAATCCGTATTTAGCCTTGGCTGCCTGGTCTGTCGAATCTGCTCTGACAATAATGTCAACCTGATTAATTCAAACGTCATGTTATTGAAAATTATAACGTGGATTTCAGGTATTGAATAAACTCGGTTTTCGACTTGCTATATGCAACAAATATCATGTCAATATAGCGAGCGCAGATGATAAAATAAACAGGCAACGCAGGGATTATAAGTCTGGGAAAACAACAATGCGCCCCATAATAAATGCCAAATAACATGACGCTGAAGTATAACCAAAAGATAAGTCGAGTCCACGGAAACAATCTTAAGGATATACTCATAGATATAAGTAACAAAAATTCAATCATCACGACTAAATATAACAACTGAAAATTTGATGTACTCATATCCCAATACATTCGTTTTAAAGTCAACAATATATAGGATATGAAATTATTTTTAATTGTTTGACTTGTAAACTCTTTTAATGCTGGAAATCCTAATTCCCTGGTAAAATTAGCCAGAACTTCATATTGGAAATCTTTAGTTGGATCGATGTTTTGTTTATCTAAAAAATCTACATATTCTTTATTAGAACAATTCTTGTAAAAACCTGTACGAATTAAAATATTAGATTGATTTATTGTTCCAACGCTTGAGATGGTAAAAATACCGTAATTTCTTCTGTTTAATTCACAATAACCATAAACAAATGACGACGATAATAATAAAGTTAATAAACCTACAACGCCTATTTTTTTATTATTGGATGAAAACAGTATCTGAGCAAACCAAAAGCCCAACAGCAGTACATAAAAAATCAGAAATGCAGGGCGAAGCATTACCATCAAAAACGCCATACAATTTATACAAACCGCAAGATAATAACGAGGTTTATATACATGGTTAATTAACATGCCGAACATTATCAACGTCATCGAAAGAGCAAGCGACTCTGTAAGTATTATTCGCTGCTCGAAAAGAAAATAATTACCAATAAACAAGACCAGAAAAAAAGAAATAAACGAATTGGAAAAACACTTCTTAATTGTCCCATAAAAATAAGAAACCGCAATTACCCAAATTGCAAACTGAGAATAAACAACATACGGACAACTCTTTTGTCCGGAAAGAATAATGTGTCCATTAGATACTGAAGGCTTATCAACCGGTATTGTAAAAGTTGGCAGTTCCCCATAGACTGCCAATGCTGTGATACTATCTTCTTGCAGATAAGGCGTAAAAGAAAAATATTGTTGTTTAATGATTTTATCATACGAACAAAAACCTGAATCAACGTCAAATATTTTTTCATCATTGAGAGTTTTTTGAATAAGGCTTATAAATGAGGGGTATAATGGAGTGCGAAATAAATCTGTTTCACCCCTAAAAATATTTGCCTTATAATTATAAGTATAAGAGAATGTATCTGGAAACATAATCACAGAATGATCGCTGATAAAAAAGCGAACGCTCAAAAAAAGAACAATCCAGAAAATCGGCGAACAGACAATCTTCCCCAGCCAGCCGACGCGCCAGAGCGCGCAGCGGTTTTCGATTTTTGTTTTCAACTCGTTAAGGAATGATTGTTGTTCCATGGCGTTAAAATGTAATTGTAAGTTCGTAATTTAAGGGCAAGCAAGATTTTTTAATAATCTCTATTATACCATAATTTTAATCAAAAATATAGTACAAAATGACAAAAGAATTCAAAATGGTTTGATTATTCCTCCTCACACAACCTTGCAAATCGCCTGCGTTCCGTTTTTGCCCAAGCCCTGTTCCTGCGCCTTTTGGTACTCTCTGTTTGCCAGGGCGACGGTTGGCAGGTCGATGTTCATTCTCGCCGCGTCCTCAAGCGCCAAGCCCAAATCCTTGACGAAATGGTCAATATAGAATCCGGGCGCGAAATCGCCTTTGAGAACTCGCGGACCGTAGTTCGACAAGCTCCACGACCCCGCCGCGCCAGACTCGACCGACTGCATGACGGCGGTCATATCCAGCCCCGCATGACGAGCGTAACGGAACGCCTCCGCCAGCCCCAGCATCGTGCCGGCAATGAGAATCTGGTTGACCATTTTGGAGCGCTGACCCATTCCCGCCGCGCCGTGCCGGACAATGTTCGTTCCCATCAGACTCAGCAGCGGCTTGACGAATTCAAACGCCTGTTCGTCTCCGCCGACCATAATCGAGAGCTTGGCGTTTCTAGCCCCAACGTCGCCGCCGGAAACTGGAGCGTCGAGAACGGCAACGCCGCAGTCCCGCCCGAAGTCCGCCATTTCCGCCGCCAGACGCGGGGAGCTGGTCGTCATGTCAACCACGATTTTCGCGCCGCCAGCGTCCATGTTGGCAATCGCGCCGGAGTCGCCCATGAGGACTTCTTCCACGTCTTTGGGAAACCCGACAATCGAGAAAACGACGTCGCTTGCCTGAGCAACCAGAGCAGGGGAGTCCGCCCACGTCGCGCCCTGTTCTAAAAGGGAATCTGCCTTGCTTTTGGTGCGGTTATAGACCGTACACTCATACCCCGCTTTAAGCAGATGAGAACACATAGACCGACCCATGACGCCGGTTCCAATCCAGCCGATTCGAAGTTTGGTATTCATTAGATTAAAGAGGGAATAGGGAGAAGTGGTAAGTGGCAAGTGGTAAGTGGTAAGTGAAGGAATCATGCTCTTTACTAACCACTAAATACTTACCACTAAATACTAACCACTTGTCGTCTTGCGCCCTACTGGTGCGGGTATCCGACGGTCGTTGTTACCGGCTCAGAGGGCTGAGCGGCGCTGGCTCTGGCGGCAGCCATTCGTTGAACGCCCATCAGCGCATACGCTTCCAGCTTTCGGAAATGTTCTTCATTGGGAGCTTCAGCCATCGCCTGACGCGACAGCGCAACCGCTTCTTCGTACCGGGATTCCTTGCAAAGCTGCTCTATCCACTGATGGTAAATGTGAACGTGATTGTTCTTGAAAATCGGATAGTTCGGGTCAATTTTCATTCCCTGCCGAAGAATTCTCATGGCGTAATCGTAATGAGCGTCTTTGGATTCATTGATCGCCCAGTTGTTGAGCGTCGCCAGGAAGTTGCCTTTGGCGGTTGCCGACTTTGAATCCAAAACCAGCGCTTTGGCGTTACAGTGCATCGCGCCTGCAAAGTTCTCTTTATTGAGAGCTTCAACCCCGCGATTATAATACAGCTTTGCTACAAGTTCCACGTCGTTGATCGGGCGGCGAACCACCGGCGCGTCGACCACCTGAGACGCCGCGCCCGCTTCCAGCATCCGAGCGATTACCTGTTCCTGTTTTCCGGGGTAATCCTGAAGCTGGAACCAGACGGCGCACGTCGTTTCGACGTCGTAATAGGAGCCGTCAGACAGATAAACGCGGCTCATGGCGTGCCCCGGCAGTTCCAAAGCGACAGCTCTAACGCCAAACTGACGCGCCAGACTGTTAAACAGCGTCGCGCCTGTTACACAGTTATAAATTCCGGAATCGAAAATCGCCCCGATGTTTGAGCTTTCCAGCAAATACTCGCGAAACATCTCCCGATGAAGATATTCCAGAATAATGCGAGCTTTTTGCAGTTCAGACGCGTTTTGCGGAATAAGCTGCGACAGCTGATAGACGCGATTATTATATTGACGCTTATAGTCTTCCAGTTTGGCAGCGTCGGTATTTCCCGCAGCAATCAACGCGGCTTCAAAAAGCGAATAGCGGTCAAAGCGGTTGTCTTTGGCGTCTTGAATCATATCCGATTCTATTGGGCTGACTTCCCCCTGAAACCGTTCAAACGGATTGACGACAGCAGGCAGCGTCGGTCGAGAGCCAACATTTAAACTGGAGCCGGTTTTCGAATAATTGTCATAATTCGAATTGAACGTCGGACGCATTACCGTCTGTCTGCGAACAGGCGTTCGCATAGCGCGTTCCTGAATTTGACCGTATGACGTTGTACAACAGATAAAAACAGCAAACATCGCAACGACGGCAGACCGGAAGAACCCGGACGTCTGCGTCAACGGTCGACACGACCGTTTTATCGTTTCAACGTTTGTTAGAAAATTGTATTGCATGAAAATTCATCTAAAATGTTTAAAGTGAATTTACATGCATCCTTGCAGAATAATCGAAGTCGAAACCAGACAACGATTCCTAAAATCCTTTCACAGAAAGTATAACTCAGTAATTTAAAAAGAACTGATCTTCTCTCTCAAAAAAACGGATTTTTTCAGAAGTCGTTCAACGCCTATGCCGATTTGTCCTTTTCGTCCGGCTTCGAAAAAAAAATTAAAGTTTTAAAAATGACGCTTAAGAAGAATATAGCGATTGCGCAAAATGCGCAATCGCTATAAGACGCCCAATTTTCAGGGACAAATCGACATCAGAAAATGACTTCAGAAATCGCCTTCCAGGATCAGCAGGGTTGTTTTCACGTCTTTCACGCTGATTTTGTACATTTGGGCGACAATCTGGCGATAAGCGTCCATCTGCCCCGCATATCGGGAGCGGACGTCGGAAAGAGAACTTTCCTTCCCAACGGTTTTATAGTCAAGCACGAACGCTTTATCAACCCGTCCTGCGGAGCGATGAAGCGTCAGACGGTCAATAATCCCGCTGACAAGACACGACGTTCCGTCAGAATCCTTCAAAATCCCGGCTACGCTTTTCTCTCGATACGTTTCCCAGGACGAATCCGGACGCTGGAGCGCAGCTATCACATTTGGATTTTTAAGCAGAGCTTTGAACGTCGGCAGCAATTCAATAAACGAATCCTGCTGCAAGCCGATTCCAATCCCCAGCTCTGTCAGCCGCTGATCGTCGCCGCGGTACTCTTCAAGCCATTCTATATCCGCCAGCCAGCAATGAAACAGCGTTCCCCGAACATTTTGCGACAGCGAAGAAGCAGAAGACTTCACATTGTCGACCTGAGCTGAAATAACGTCAACAAAAGACGACGGTTTATCTTTCGTCGTCCACGCCGTAGCAGGCAGCGGAACACAGAACGAACGACTGGCTTTCTTAAACTGGAATTCGCCAACGACAATATGCTCGGATTCGTCCTTGCTATCGTCGTCTTTTTTCTTCGTATTCTGAATCCAGTTCGGATCTCCAACGGAGTAATAAACCGTATCCGGTTTTTTATCGTTCTTGCTTGAAAGATCGGTTAAACTGCCCAACAGAACGTCTTCATACGTTTTATTGTATGACTGTTTCCCCATTTTAGGCGGACGCAGAAACATATACAATCCCTGCTTTGCACGCGTCATGGCGACGTACAGATTGCACAGCGCTTCCTGCATCTGTTTTTTCTCGTCAACAGAAAACAACTGCTGCTGATCGTCTGGCAACAAATAGCGAATGTCGCTGCTAAAGGAGCGAATAATCTCATCCGGATTCTCAATGGGAGTCGGACGGCCTGAAACAACGGGCAGCGTATCGTAATTCACCAAAGGAGAATCAAGCTGAGGCAAAACGACGATGTCAAATTCCAATCCTTTGGACTGATGATACGTCATAACGCGAATCCGGGTATTGAACGCGTCAAATACGGATGCGCCGTTGATATACTCGATATAGTCGTCCGTTCGGGTTGACCCCTGAGAATCGTATTTGTTGGTCAATTCAACGAGCGTTTCCAAGCGCCGACGGCTGCGAGCGTCCGCATCCGGTTTGAGCAAATCCGCCCACCGCTGAACCGTCAAACCGTAACCATTGCAAAACAACTCGTATCGAAGCTGATTGAGAATCCGGCGATCGTCCACTGCAACTTCCAGACGCTGCGCCGCGTCAACGACTTTTTTCTGAAAGTCTTTCAATTCAAGCTTTCTTCCCAACGGAGAGTTACAAACCTGATAATACGAATAAGCGTCGTCTGGATGGTCAATCCATTTCATTAACGCCATTATCAGGCATGCTTCATAGGAATCCAGCAACGGCGATTTCCCTTCCAAAGAACACTCTAAACCGAGTTTTTTAATACAGTCCGCCACATTCGCCCCAACTTCATTGGATCGAACCAGAACGCCAATCGAAAAATCCAGCTTCCGTTTTGCAGTCTGATCGTAAAGCTCTTTAATCCTTTGAGCAGTATACCTGTAGACCATCAGTCGAAGCTGATCTTTATCGTCTTTGTCTTCTTCAGTAGCGTCTTCCTCGTAAGGAACCGTTCGCAATTCAACGTATGACGGTTTATTGCACGACTCATGACTGACATGATCTTCAAAGCGTCTTCTCCACTCCATAGCGCTGGCTTGCAGAGTCTGTTCGCCGTCTTTTTTACATATCAGCCGATTCTGCTTCTCCTTGTCATATCCAAGAATCGAAAACACGTCGTTGACCGCCTGCATAATCGCCATCCCGCTGCGACGCGACTCGATCATCTGGGTTGTATGAATATGAGCCGGATCAAGAAGTCTCGGCATGTCCTGAAGCAGCTGCGCCTCGCCGCCGCGCCAGCCGTAGATCGCCTGCTTGGCGTCTCCAACGCAGAAAAAAGAACCGTTTTCATCTTGCGCCGTCTTTTTGGCAAGCGGTTCCAAAACGCGCCACTGCGCCAAACTCGTGTCCTGAAATTCGTCCAGCATCAAATGCTGAATTGTACTGTCCATTCGGAACGAGTCACTGTCCATGCCAAGGGAATCGTTGAGCTGAAATTTATTCCCGATGTTGCGAATCAAAAGCCAGGGAATGTCGTCAAAGATCAACTGTCCCATATCTTTTTTATAATCCATGTACAATTCATCAAAGACCCCCAGCGTATCCCGATAAAAATCGGACTGTTCTTTTTTAACAAATTTAACAAAGGCTTGAGCGTAATTGACAAGCCGAACCAGACAGTCAATCGTTTCCGGGTCAGTAATCAATTTCCTCGAATACGATATGCCCTGATCAACGGACTTGTTATATTTCCAGGTGTTCTTTGCCAGGCTTTTTGACAAGAAATCAACAGCCTTGCTGTATCGCGTATCCCGATTCCCAAGAGCCTCGACGTCTTTCTCCGGACTGTTTGGCAAGTGGGCGTTTTTGAGCAGACGAAGCGTTTTGCTCAACAGTTTTTGAAACGCTTTTTCCTCAAGAGCTTCCGGAACCTGAAGAACGTCCCACGCGCCTGACGGAGCTTCTTTCCACAGCGTATAGAGATTGTTTACTATCAAACTCATTTCACCAAAAACCGATCGCTTCAGCTCGTTTCCTTTAAGAATCAAGGAGACGTAACGGCGAACTATGTCTTCGTCTCGAAACATGTTCGACAAAACGGTCTGACGATATTTTTTATCCACAGACTCGTCCATGATCGACCAATCCATCGGCAGATGCAGTTCAAGCGAAAAGCACTGCACCCGCTGATTAAAGTACGAGTCTAACGTGCTGACGTTGACGCGGTTGAGACATTTTATCACGTCATAGAGCTTTGCGCGAACGTCGTCAAGCGTTAATTCGACGGGCGCGGTGTCATACGCCATCGTTTGCGCCTTGGCGGCGCTGAGATTTTTCGATAATTTTCTGCATTTATCTTCGTCAAGCGCAGCTTCAGCCAGCCAGGACAGAATTCGATTTAAGATCTCGCCCGCCGCCTTTTTCGTAAACGTCGTAGCCAATATGTTTTCCGGACGCACTCCTGAAAACAGAAGCAGTAAATATCGACACGCCAGCTGATGCGTTTTGCCAGTCCCCGCCGAAGCTTGAATTAAAACGTTTTCCATGATTGATGTATATTATTAGGATTGATTTCAGTTGAAAGAATTTAAAGCCGCCAGCGCCGTAAGATGCAAAAATGGGAATTCGCAATCCGAATCAGCGCCGCCCAGCTTTGTCAGTTTGAAACTATTATTACACATAATCCCCGGCTTGTCAATAGTCAACGCAAAAAATATAAAAAATGCAAGTATGACATAATCTGTCATGCCCCTGTTGAGTCCGGCTCACGGCAGTCCTCTGCCGTCCAACCGCGTTAGCGGTTGAATATGTCTAGCCGTGGGTTTTAACCCACGGACGAAAGAACAAGCAAACAAGAAATCGACAAATACCCTTTTTTCCCGCGCTCAACGGGCGCGGGGGGAAAAGGGGGCTGACTCGATTCGGAAGGAGCGTAGATCGTTTCGCCGTCCGTAGACTAAAGTCGACGGTTATAGAAATGGCGTCTCTTCGAGACGCGATTCTAACCCGGGAACTGACGTTCCCAGCTCGCCTAAGCGTAACTACGCTCCCGTTGGTCGCTCCGTTACCGCCTTTCATTGCCAACGCTTTGCGACAACTCCTCACTCTAAACCCGGGAACTGACGTTCCCGGCTCGCCTATTTTTTACAATCTCCGCCCCCCTTGTGAGGGAACCTTCTTTTAATATAATAATAGCAAGGCGAACTGTTACGCTGGCGCGACAAATCGCAAAGGAGAAGGTTTGCTCGCCCAAAAGTTTTTATCACACGAAGTACACGAAAAGAACGAAACAACACGAAAGGATTTTTAAAAATTTATATTTTTCGTCTATTTCGCTTATTTTGTGTTTTTCGTGTTTAAAAATCGAATGAATCATAAACGATTATTGATTTATCAATTAACCAATCGGCGAAAATCCGTTTAATCCGTAAAATCCGTGAACGGACTGACCTGCACATAATCCAACGCGCCCAAGAAAGAGACCATACCAATGATTAACATACGCAAACTGGAGGCGGAATTGTGGGAATCCGCCGATCTGCTCAGAGCCGGGTCGAAGCTGACCTCGAATCAGTATTGTATGCCTGTGCTGGGGCTTATCTTCCTGCGTTACGCATTCAGCCGATTTAAGAAGGTGGAAGCCGAGATACTCAAAAACCGTCCCTCGCGCCGCGGACGACCGTTGCCCGTAGAAGCCAGCGACTTCTCCGCAAAGAGCGCTCTGTTCCTTCCGAAAGAGGCGCAGTACGAATATCTCGTCAACCTGCCGGAGAACGTCGCGTCTGCCGGGCTGGTCAACAAAGACGGCCATCCGATAAACAGCCTCGGAGAAGCGGTCAACAACGCCATGCAGCTCATCGAGGCGCAGAGCGAACAGCTCACAGGCGTTCTGCCGAAAAGCTATACGGATTTTTCCGACGAGCTGTTGGCAGAGCTGCTGCGTATTTTCAACAACAGCGCCCTTGACGACGTCGGCGGCGATGTTATCGGCAGAATTTATGAATACTTCCTCAGTAAATTCGCGCCTGTGGTCGCGTCCGACGACGGGGTGTTCTTCACGCCGAAATCCCTTGTCAAGATGATTGTCAACATTCTGGAGCCGAAACAGGGGGTTCTTCTCGACTGCGCGTGCGGCAGCGGCGGCATGTTCGTCCAGAGCGGAGATTTCGTCAACGCAGCCGGGATGAACGCCAACAGCGCCATGACCTTCTACGGGCAGGAAAAGGTGGAATACAACGCCCAGCTCTGCCTGATGAACATGGCGGTTCACGGGCTGACGGGCGTTATCAAATCCGGCGACGAGGCGAACACGTTCTACCATGACGCCCATAATCTCACCGGCTGCTGTGATTACATCATGGCGAATCCGCCGTTCAACGTCGATAAAGTCAAAGCCGAATCCTGCGAAAGCGCCGGGCGGCTTCCGTTCGGATTGCCGTCCGTGAACAAGAACAAGGAAGTCAGCAACGCCAACTATCTCTGGATTTCCTATTTCTATTCCTATCTCAACGAGCGCGGCAGAGCCGGGTTCGTTATGGCGTCCTCCGCGACGGACAGCCAGGGCAAGGACAAGGACATCCGGGAATCGCTCATCCGAACCGGCTGCGTAGACG
Organism: Thermoguttaceae bacterium; assembly: GCA_017447745.1. Lineage (GTDB taxonomy): Bacteria > Planctomycetota > Planctomycetia > Pirellulales > Thermoguttaceae > RUG11551. The sequence goes on along the minus strand of JAFSMW010000111.1, from coordinate 5,152 downwards.
TGATGATCTCCGTCGGCAACAACTTTTTCTATACGAAGTCGCTGCCGTGCTCGCTGTGGTTCTTTGACAGAGCCAAAAGCGACGCCATCCGCGACAAGGTTCTGTTTATCGACGCCCGAAATTACTATACCGTTGTCGACCGCACGCTGAATGAATGGAGCGAATGGCAGCTCAAAAACCTGAACGCTATCGTCTGGCTCTATCGCGGCGAGACGGAAAAGTTCGCTGCGCTGCTGCAAGAGTATCGCGATTATCTCTGCGCCCAAGCCGACGCCGCCGAAACTGACAAGCTGACAGACGCGGTTAATCAGGATTCCTTTGCCGACGTCGTTTCTGCGCTCAAAGAAAAACTCTCCGCGCTCCGCAAAGCCGCCAAAGCCGACGTGGACGCCGCCGGGAAACGCGACAAAAAGAGCGTTCAGCAGCTCTACGACGACAGAATCGCCTATATCGAGAACATGCTTGCCGCAGCCATGGAAGGGCGCTGGCTGTACGAGAAATTCGGGGACGGCGTTTATGCCGACGTTCTCGGCTTGTGCAAGCTGGCGAGTGTTGAGGAAATCGAGGAAAAAGGCTGGTCGCTCACGCCCGGCGCCTACGTCGGCGTCGCTCCCGTAGAGGACGATGGCGTGGACTTTGCCGAACGCATGGCGGAAATCCACCGGGAACTCCTGTCCCTTCAGGCGGAATCCAACGACCTGATGGATACAATCTCAAAGAACATAAAGGAATTAGGATTATGAAAATACATAAGAATGAGTCGCACGATACCGAGTTCAAACAAAACTGGCGTGATGAATATCTTAAATGGATTTGCGCCTTCGCCAATTCACATGGCGGTTCGCTGTACATAGGCGTCAAGGACGATGGAGAAATCTGTGGAGTGGAAAACAGCCATAAACTCTCTGAGGATATTCCTAACAAGATATTACAGGCTACGGGGTTGATTTGTGATGTTAACCTTCTCAGTAAAAATGGGAAAAAGTATTTGAGGATTGATGTTGAAAAGTATCCTTTTCCTGTGAGTTATCACGGAAAATATTATAAGCGCAGCGGCTCAACCACCCAGGAAGTAACCGGCTATGAACTGGATAAGATGATTCTTGCCGTTCAAGGTCGCACATGGGACAGCGTTCCCGTGCCGCATGTGTCTGCGGATGACTTAGACAGGGATTCCATTAAAATTTTTCGAAAAAGGGCTTTAGACCACAATCGGCTCGATAAAGAAGCGCTGGATGTTCCTGATGAAGTTCTTCTGCGAAATCTGCGGCTTTTTGAAAATGATTATCTCACGAAAGCCGCTGTTATGTGTTTTCACCCAGATCCCGAAAAATGGGTCACATGCGCATATATCAAAATTGGATTCTTTGCCGACAACGATGCAGATATTTTATATCAGGATGAAATTCATGGCTCTCTGATCGTTCAGGTAGAAAAGGCAATGGACTTGATTTATACCAAGTACATGAAAGCCCTCATCAGCTATGACGGCATTTACCGAAAAGAGACCTTCTTTTTCCCGAAAGAGGCTTTCCGCGAATTATTGCTCAACGCCGTCATTCATCGCGATTACATGAGACCAACCCCGATTCAAATCAGAGTTTATGCTCATAAAATCCGTATTTGGAATATCGGTAAAATGCCTGTCGAAGTGCCTGTAGAAAAACTCTTTGAACCGCATTCTTCGGAGCCGAGAAATCCGAATATTGCCAATGTTTTCTTTAAGGCGGGCTATGTGGAAAGCTGGGGCAGAGGCTACAAGAACATATCGGACATCTGCAAATTCCGCAAGGCAACGCTGCCTGTTCCAGAGGAAAATTCGGGCGGTCTGGTGGTGGAATGCCCGCCCAGCAAGGAATACCTTGCTGCCGAGAAAAAACAGGGGAAAATGGTTACCGAAGATGACGCTGTAAATGGCACTGTAAACGACGTAAATGGCGCTGTAAACGACGTAAATGGCGCTGTAAACGACGTAAATGGCACTGTAAATGACGTAAATGGCACTGTAAATGACTTAAATGGCGCTGTAAACGACGTAAATGGCACTGTAAATGACTTAAATGGCACTGTAAACGACGTAAATGGCACTGTAAATGACGTAAATGGCGCTGTAAACGACGTAAATGGCACTGTAAATGACTTAAATGGCGCTGTAAATGACTTAGAGATGTCTAAGACAGAGCAAGAAGTATTGGAAGCAATTGTTGCTTTTCCTTCATATTCCTACGAGCAACTTGCTGAGGTATGTAATCTATCACGGCGAACTATTGCCCGTATTATCAAGAGTTTTCAAAACAATAAACTCATTCAACGTATTGGTTCAGACAAGGCTGGTCGTTGGGAAATAATTGATGAAGGTCGTGCCGGCGACAAAAATCAATAAAGGGGATGGAATTATGAAAATACAAGACGCAGAGAAAAAACAGGGAAAGATGGTCGCCAAAGATGGAACTGTAAAAAACACGTCTGGCACTTTAAATGGCACTTTAAAAGGTGGTCAAATCGGTGGTCAAATGAGTGGTCAAATCGATAACGCCGGGATTTGCGATTCAGTGAATCACAAATTTGAAACGCCACCGGAAAATATGAAGATGAAAACCCGTTCGTATCCGCATTTATGCTTCCGCTCACTGCCAAAGAATAGCAGGAAGAATTTCTGCTCAAATCAGATAAAGGAGATGGGATTATGAGTTGGGAAAAAGTCAAAATAGGCGACCATTGCGAGATAACATCCAGCAAAAGAATATTCTTTTCTGAATATGTTGATTCTGGCGTTCCATTTTACCGTTCGAAAGAAATAATAGAATCGAGTCAGGGGCAGCCAATCAGCGAACCTCTTTATATAAGTGTAGAAAAATTCAATGAGATTAAATCTAAATTCGGTGTACCTGCGCCGGGTGATATGTTATTAACCTCTGTTGGAACAATTGGAATTCCGTATATTGTCCGTTCAGATGATTATTTCTATTTCAAAGATGGCAATTTGACATGGTTTCGTAATTTTGATGATGAACTTCTGTCAAATTATCTTTTCTATTGGATAGGCTCAAAAGAAGGGTATGGAATTCTCAATAATACAACAATCGGTTCATCTCAAAAAGCGCTAACGATTTCTTCCTTAAAACAGTTGGAGTGTCCTTTACCTCCTGTTGAAGTACAAAAGCGTATTGTAGACATTCTCTCAGCTTATGACAACCTTATCAAAAACAACCAAAAGCAGATAAAACTTCTCGAAGAAGCGGCACAGCGGCTTTATAGGGAATGGTTTGTCGATCTCCGCTTCCCCGGATATGAGAACACGCCGATCGTGGACGGCGTGCCGAAGGGATGGGAGAAGAAAAAGGTGACAGATTTGTTGAGGATTCGATACGGAAAAGATCATAAGAACTTGGAAGATGGATTCATTCCCGTCTATGGCTCAGGTGGCATCATGAGAAAAGTTAAGCCGATTCTTTATTCAGGAGAATCTGTGCTGATTCCGAGAAAAGGCTCCCTAAACAATATCTTTTATGTTGATGGAGACTTTTGGACAATCGATACAATGTTTTATTCAATTCCCCTGATAGAAAAAATAGCGAAATATGCTTATCTGTTTCTTTCTCGATTGGATATGTATTCCTTCAATATCGGAGCAGCTGTACCAAGCATGACGGTAAATATACTTGATGGCATTGATATTCTGCTTCCTGACAATGTCACGATTTCTGCTTTTGACAGTCAAGTAGGTGTATTGTTTAACAGAATAGAACTTTTAAAGAAGCAAAGCGAAAAAACGAAAGAAGCCCGCGATCGTTTGCTTCCCAAACTGATGAGCGGGGAAATGGAGGTGTAAATTATGACAGATGCAATTATAGCTTTCACCACAGCCATAAATGTTTGTATTTCTATTATGATGTGTATATTCACTGGAAGAATGGCTATGGCTGCCATGGAACAGACCAAAACATCAAAACGGCAAATAGAAGAAATGATTCGCCAATATAACGAAACGAATCGACCTGTTGTCATTGCCAGCTTTGAGATCATCAGATCCGGCTATCTATGCTTAAAGTTAGAAAACATTGGTTCAGAAGTAGCCAAAGATATCAAGATCAGAATAAATGATGAGTTTTTAGACAATCTTGAAAAAGCGACTCATATGATTCATCTTCGTGAAACTACAGAAGCTACACTCTTGTTAACAAGCCACCAGAAGCGGTTTATTCCAATGGGTACACGAGGGTGGTTCGACCAAATTGCACGTGTGCCTGCCATAATTGATATTTCCTACAACGACAAATATGAGGAGCACACGGAAATTGATTTAGAGCAGTTTCGATATACGCTTACATATAACTCGGATCTGGGAGAAATTTCTCAGGGTCTCAAGGATATTGAGCAGCATTTCAAACACATTGAGAGGAATCTCAAGGGCCTTGAGAAGGAAGCAAAGAGCTACCACAATAATCTTATCGAGGCAATATCGAAGATCAATCCTGTCAGCTTCTTAGTCAATACAGGATATGAACGCAGAAAGTTTGAGACATACAAAGCAGTCTGTTTGAATCCAGATTCTACAACGGAGCGCATAGCTGAAATTGTTGAGATTTCAAAGGAAGAAGCACTCGACATCCTAATGGAATTAGAACGCGTAGACAGTTTAGTTCAATCTTCCCCATGCGATGACGATGCTTTCCATACTAAATGGTATAGAAACGTTCGTAATAGTTGGGATTATTCTCCGGGAGGAGCTGGCTGGATATAATAAATATGGTAATATTGGAGTAACGTAATAACAGATGAATTAGTTAATAATGGTTATAATATTTTGCGGAGGCAAAACTTAAAGATTTTATAAAATGCGTCAATGAACAGGATGTTCCCGACATTAATGTCGGGAACATCAGCGCACTTTTTGCGTCAGTTGATACTTAACAAGCGGAAAAGTCTCCTTTCTGCGATGTCAGATTTTGCTAAGGACATTCATGTCCCTAGCAAGGATATACGACGCAAATTCGAAGACTTCATTTGGAGGGTGCGTTCAAATTTGGGTTGCGAAAATAGGTAAAATTGAGTATACTTGGCAAGAATTTTTACTTTACTCAAGAAAGGAACCCCTTGCCATGACCAATAACTCTATTGACAATTTGACTCCTGCGGAATTGAATATCGT
>JAFSMW010000110.1 GCA_017447745.1 Thermoguttaceae bacterium | reverse complement strand
TTATTATAACGTTTTTTCTTCGACGAAGTAACAGGTTTCTGAATATTTTTTCCTTTTTTCTCAAAATTTTTCTCGGAAGCAGCGTCGTCTTTACCCAGTTCATCAGGTTTAACGACCGATTCTGACTGAGTATTGACTTCCGGTTTCGGCGGTTCCTGCTTCTTCTGCTGCGGAACGCGACCGGAGACGTTGTTTGTCGGATTGAACGCGAAGCCCGGATCCGGATGCAAGTCTCGGCGCGGCTGTTTGTATGAAGACGGTTCTTCCCATTCAGAAATGAGCCAGCAGCGGCAATTGTACCCGTTCGGCGGCGTCCATTCGTTCCAGAACGGATCGTCCACCGAAGCGCAAACGCCATGCTGCGCCAAATGCGTTTCACGCGTCCGGCTGTCGCCGACGGCGTGGTAAGAGAACCCCCAGAGCAAGCCGTCAGCATAACTCCCGACTTCTGCTACATTATCTAAGATCGACAATTCCGTACTACGCGATAATTAATTGTCGACAAATCAAGGATTTACTTCTCTGAAATATCGTTCATTGCCAAATTCCGTCGATATTTATTTCAATCGAAATTCGAAATCAAGTAATACAAAAGCTAAAATGTCCCAGATATACCCAAATTTTATAGGCTATTAGAATAAAGATAATGAAAAAGGCGCTGCTTATCAGGATGGAGCCGAAGCGGCGATAAACGCTCTTTGATATATACCAGTCAATTGTTATCATCAATGGCATAAAAAAGATCATCGAAAGAACATATAATGTTAATAATATCCGAAGTACAAAATCCCTATAACGACCCCCTAAAATTAATGCTTGAAGATGTCAATCAAAGCTGGGGCTGGCTGACCGAATCGGGTGAATCCGCCCATGCGGTAATGATTGAACCCATCGTAACATTCCGGCTCCCAGTAGAAAACGCCTTTGCAGGATGGGACGTTTGTCTTGATATAGTCGAACGCCGCCTTTAACGACGCGGCGTTACCAGGCGTTTCGATTCGGGTAACGCCGATCTCACAAATCATCGTCTGTTTGCCAAACTCAGCGGCGAACGAGTTCATATACTCAGCGCATTTCTTATATTGTTTTGCTGCAATCCCGTTGAGGTCCGGCGACCAGTATCCGTCCAGGTTGACGTATTCCGGGTAGAGCGACAGCCCGAGGACGTCGAAGTCGAGTTTTTTCAAAACGTCGCGATGTTCCTTCCAAAGCGAATGTTGACCGTCTTCAAAATGCGTTACAATTTTAGCCCGCGGGAAGACGTCCCGGGCGGCGAAAGCGCATTTGTTGTGAATGACAACGTAATGGTCGCCCATCGCGCCGTTGACGTCGGTCTGTTGACCTGTGGACGACGTTGTCATCATGCCGCGGCGGGTTTCGTTCCCGATCTGAACCCAGCTAACGTCGACGCCAGCGGCTTTGAGTCTTTCGAGCGTCAATTTGGTAAACGCCGCAGCGCGATCGCCCAAGTCTTCAACGGTTGCAGCGGCGTCCCACGCTGCTGGTTTCTTTTGATGAGACGGATCCGCCCACGTATCGGAATAATGAAAGTCAATCATAATCTTCATACCAGACTTTTGAGCGCGAATCGACTTTGTTACAACGTCGTTGATATCGCAAAGACCCCAGACGCCGCGCCCCCATTCCGACGGATTTACAAAGACGCGAAATCGGGCGGCGTTCATTCCAATGTTCGACAGAATTTCAAAGCAATCGTCAGTCTCACCCTTCGCGTTGAAAAACGTTTTGCCGTGTTTTTCCATCGCCGTTACCCACGATATATCGCCGCCGTAGGCGAAATCGCGGTCTGTATTCAGAACATTGTCATTCTGTTTTGACCTGGATTCGCCGTTGACAGCCGACAGCAATACCGTTAGCGTCAGCGCCGACGAAAGCAAAATCGTTCTCAATCGTTTCATTTATTTTGATTCTTCAGCTCACGAGTTAAAACTCTCGCTTTTGTAATATGAAGTTTATTTCAGCCACTCTTTGAGTGTCGGGTTAACTGACCCCAGCCAGATTTCGTATCCTTTTACAGTCGGGTGAACGAAGTCGGACAGAATGTCACGCGTTTCGACGCCGTCTTTGTTGAGGAATTTGTCGCCGATATCCATAAAGAAGACATGCTCTCCGTCTGCCAGTTTGGAAATGGCGGCGTTGACCGTCCTGACCTTCTCGCGGGACGGGTCGGTCGGCAGTTCGCTTCGCGGGAAGACGCCCATGACGAGCAGTTTGGCGTCCGGCCAGAGCGTTCGGACTTTCGCGACGACGGCTTCAACCCCGCCGATGGTCATTTCCGGAGTCTGTTTGAGCCAGCCGATGTTGTTCGTCCCGATAAGCAGCATAACCGCCTTGGGCTCAATGGCGTCCGCGTCGATATTGTCTAAAACCCATAGCAAATGATGAGTCCCAATTCCGCCGAACCCCAAATTGACTCTCTTATATTCTCCCAGATACTTGTCCTGAACCGTCTTGCCGGTACTGTCCAGCCGTTGGGTTATGGAATCGCCCAGCAGAACGAGGTCAACGCCGCCCGCTGCGACAATCGCCGCTTTCTCCTTGAATCGGGCGTTATGATGAGAGCTAATCTTTGTTGGTATCGCCGCCGCGTTGGCTGGCTTGGACTCCGGCGCGTCTGCGTAAACGGATGAGGCTGTTACAGCAATTGTTGTCAAAACGGATAATAATAGCTTTCTATACATGGTAGTAATAGGCAATAGGCAGTAGGGGATTCACTTGAAAACAACCTCAAGCGTTTGTTCTTCGTCGGTCGCGGGAACGTCAATCGCTAAAACGGAAACGCCCTTGTTCGGGTTTTCAATTTCAGTCTGAGTGGTTTGGGCGACTTTGAATTTCAAGTCCGAATTGGTTGAACTGGCAATTGTCGCGGTTAGCGTTTTGCCGTTTTGAGTCAGCGTCGCGGTCTTGCCGTCGTCTGAAATTGCAATCTGAGCGTACGTGTGCATCTGCCAGACGATAGTTTTAACGGAATCTTTCGTTCGCGGTCCGATAACGTCTTTGACTGTAACGGTCAAATTGGATCGGTCAAGCGTAACAGCGCGTGTAACGGATTTGAGCTGATCTTTGTAGGCGTCGGCGAGATCGGCTTTCGCGTATCCCTTTTCTGGCTCGGACTGGAACTCGGTAATCTTTGCGAATCCGTTGGGATTCTGGTTCTGACCGTCGATGAGCAGCGTGTTGTGTCCGTGCGTATTGAGTCGATAGTACGTCCAGCGCAGCTTTCCGAAATAGCCCGGCATGTTGTATTGGTCAGCGCCGAGATCGACAGCCCAGCGAACGCCGTCTTTTACCAGCAGGAACGAGCCGAGATCTAAGTGGCTGTGATTGACTTTGTTCCCGCCTGCCTTGAATCCAACGTAAAGAGCGTTGTCGTCCAGCCATTTGGAACGCATGGACGCAATCTCCGCGCCGCGGAAATAGAAGTCCAGCTTCATCTTGGATAAATCTGCCCGTTTGGGCGAGTACCACCAAACGGAAGTCGGGTAAATTCCCCCGTTTGGTCGGGGCTTGGGCGCATTGAGCGATGCGAAGTCATTCGTCTTTTTGAGAAGCTGATACCGCTCGAACTCGGCGAAGTCGGGGTTGTTGAACCTGTCCGCCAGCCAAAAGATCATGCTGCTGGAAATGATTCCCCCGCCAGCGTCGGCGAAATTGAACGAGCCGCCCTCCGGGGTCGCCGCCGCCATCTGGGAATAGACGGTAACGTCGAACCCCTCGAATTTCGTAATGTCGAAATCCGACCCCAGCGACGCCTCAAGCGAGTTGACCAGAAAAGTCGTATACAGAAGCGTGTACTGCCAGTATCCAGGGCCTTCTTTCCACATGCCGTCGGGCGCGAAAGACGCCATCGCGGTTTTTACCGTTGTAACAGACAGATGGACGATTTTATTCGCAACTTCCCGCTTTTCCGGCGGAAGAGCGTCGGCAATCGCCAGCGCGCCCATCGCCATGCCGCCGTTGCAGACCTGGTTCCAGTTATAGTCGGATTTGCGCCAATGACCATGAGTCAAGCTCGGCACAAGCCCTTTCTCGTAAATGGAATTGACCAGCAGTTCCTTTTCTGCGTCCGACAGGTCGTTATAGAGCCAGTCGTACCCGATAGCGAACGCCGCCGTCATTTCCGCCGTATCGAGAAAGTGTGACGGATTCCAGTCCTTAAACGCCGCCGCAGCTTCCAGCTCTTTCATCGCCCGGGCTTTATACGCCGCCTTCTTCGCCGGGTCGTCGGTCAGACGGTACGCGCCAGCCAGCGTCAAGACGCGTTTCAAGCACTTTCGGCTTTGCGACAGAAGACGTGGACCGACAATAATGTATTCAACCGTATTCGTCGTCTTGACAAGGTCGTCCGCCTCAAGCAACTGGTTTTGAACCAGCTTTTGAAGGTACTCATCCGTTTTGAGAAGTTCCTTGACTTCCGCTTCCCGTTGCGAGGAAGCCAGAATGCGCGGGTGCGCTGGGTTGAGCTTGGAGAAGTAGTCGGGAACGTCGTCAGCAAACGCAGTCGCGCTCGCCATCGAGACGATAAAACCGAGAATCAACAGGGCAGGGCAAAGGTGGTTTTTCATGGCAGACTCCGTAGGGGGATAGGGAAGGATAAATAATTCATTTTATATCCATTCTATCCCTATACAGAATCAAAAGCAATAGGTCCCCGGAAAAATTTTGGAGTGCGACGGCTTGCCGTCGCTTTTATAAGAAAAGAGTTGAGAACATTCGAATAAGAAAATCGTGCCAGTAACGTCAGAACAATAATATAATGTCTCGATTAATTATCGTATATTGTTCAATGCGATATTGGCGCGAATTAGCCTTTATAGAGTTTTGCTGCGCCTCTGGTAATGAAAGCGACGGCAAGCCGTCGCACTCCATGTTATTTTCGCTTACGTAGGAATAATACGACTACCCCCAGCGCCAACAGCGCCCAGGTGGACGGTTCCGGGACGGCGTTGGAGTCTACGGAGGCGAAAACGGAGTTACCGACTATCGTGATATTCCAGTAATAATCGTCTCCCGGCGTCAGGAACGAACTCCAATAATCAGCGTTGGAGTATGGTTCTTGAAGTCCGTTCGGATCGTTAAAGATTTCGTACGCAGCGCCGGGCTGAACGGACGTAAAGACGTATTCGACAATCGCGTTTTCGTCAATATTAAAATTATTGGCGATGAGCGTATCCATGCCAGTTTCGTCCTGTTCCATCAACAGCGTCGCGCCGGCGTTGAGAATAAAATCCCCACCGACCGTCGCTTCGCCAACGGAGTTGCCCGGCGAGAAGACGGCGCCCGATTCGACTGTGACGCTATTCGTCATGTAGCCCTTAAAATCCATGCGGCCGGACGAGACGACCAAACTTTGAGCGTCTACGCTCCCTTCCGCGCCGGTATAAATTTGCAGCGTTTTGTCGCCGGACTTGGTGATTGTGTTGGCGGTAATTGACCCAATGAACTTGGTCAGGTCGCTAGCGCTCAGCGTGAGATCCTTTCCGGTTGCGTCCAGTGTAACAGCAACGACAATTTGACCGTCAGCGTCTAAACTTCCGCCGGAAAGATTGAAAAGCTCCCCGCCTTCAGACAGCTTGAGAGTACCGGCGGAAACCGTGGTCGCGCCGGTATACGCCGGGGCTTGAGACAGCGTCAGCGTTCCGGTTCCGAGTTTGGTCAATCCGCCCTGATCGTCGTTTTCTCCGGTTCCCTGTTCCAACTTGGCGCCAACGGTTACATTGTATCCTTGAGTATCTATAACCGCTCCGCCTTGTTTGATGTAATACTTCATACTTCCGGCGGATGGGAAGAAATTGACATCGTTGTTGGCAGCAGCCTGAAGCGTCCCGCCGTTGAAATTAAACGTACTGGAGGCAGAAGGACCTGCGCCGGATCCGCCGGTGGAATTCACGGCATACATGGTTATGGTTCCGCCATTGAGATTGACGGTACTGGTTCCCTGACCGAACCATAAAACGCCGCAGGATGGGTCGGTATTTGATGTGTATGAGCCAAGTACGCCGAGGGTCAGCGATCCGCCGTTCATGTTAAGCGTTCCCTTGGCGTTGTTATTGTTTGCAGAGATCAGAATTCGGCTGTCAACCTGCAATGATCCGCCGTTGATGGTCAAAACGCCTGTCGTGTTCCCGTTGGTTCCCAGCAAAACGCCTGCGGTAGTATTGCTGGTATTATGAACGTTAACCGTTCCGGAATCCAGAATAAGATTTCCGCTGGTACTGTTTCCAATCATGACTGCGCCGCTGTACCCGTCAGCGCTCATATTAACGACGCCGTTTTCGCCAACGTCAATAACGGCTGTTGCGCCGCTGTTGACAAGAAGTCGAGAATTGAACTTTGACCCTGTAATATTCAACTTACCGCCGGAAACGGTAGTCGTGCCGGTATACGTATTGGCGCCGGAGAGCGTCAAAACGCCCGAGCCGGTTTTGGTTACCGCGCCTGTTCCGGAAATGACGTTGTCAACCGTCTGATCAGAAGTATGGGCGAATTCCAGCGTTGCGTTATCGGTAACGCCGCCAGTTCCCAGCGTCCCGGCTCCAGACAGTTTTAAAACGCCGGCTGAAATGGTAATGCCGCCACTGATGTCGTTAACGTTTGTCAATTCCATTGTGCCTGCGCCAGATTTGGTAAAGCTGCCGGCTCTATCGCTGTTTTTTCTTAATTTTGTTGAAATCAACAAGTCTGTAGAACTGTCCTGGGTAACGTTGGCAACATTAAAATTTGTTGCTGTTGGAATAACGCCGTTATAATCGCCAGCAGTTCCAATGCTGATAGTAGAAATCTGGTTAGCGGCGAGTTTTGAACTCGAAGTAACGTCTACAGTTCCGACAAGCTGGTACGAGAGCCATTTTTCATGTCCGTTGTTATCGATAATCTTGCCGCCGTCTTTGAGCGAAATATAATTTATTGTGTTAAACCAACCGGTTTCGTTGTTGATAGTCCCGCCGTTGACGTAAAACTTTGCGGCTGTTTTGATGCCGGCTTCGCCTAAAACGTCGTGACTGATAAAGGTAAGCGTTGCGCCGCTATTGATAGTAATATTTTTTGCTGAGTCGTATTTTCCGAGCGCGCCTTTTCCATTCACTTTTAACGTTCCAGCATTAATAGTAACGTCCCCAGTATAAGCTGAATTGGAATATGAACCGCGTTTTATTGTCAGCGTACCAGAGCCATTCTTAATAATTGAACCAGTATGGTTAATATTTAATTCAATCGTTGTATTATGGCTGCCGTCAACGGTCAAGTTATAACCATTAAGGTTAATCGTATTATTCTTTAAGATATTGACGTCTCCGTTTGCGGCATTGATTGTAATATTGGCATGCAGTTCGTGCCCGAGATTAATCGTTTGAGCATACGAGCTGTTGTTGACAATATCGCCCGTTTGCCTAGTCCAGTTTTGATTATTTTGTGCTGTGGAAATTGTATAGGAACCGGTTGCCGCTTGTGTAAAAGTGATGCCTGAACTGTAAATGCCAGTCGTTAAATTGTTTGTCAAGACGTAGCCAGAAGACCCAACCGCACCAAATTCCCACGCGTCGTCGTCGGCTGGCGCAGAGTTATCAGACCAGTTCGCAGCCGTTGATAAATTCGCGTCGGTACCGCCGACCCAAGTAAACGTATCTGCAAAACTGCTTGCTGATAACAGAATCGAAACAATAAACAATATAACAGCCAACCGACCGCAGAACAAAATGCGGTTGCGGAATAACGAGCAGGATTGAAAATGAACCATGTTAGATCCAAATGGAATGGGAAAAATGGTCAGGATTGGGAAACGCTCTTGTGCCGATACGATTCGCGCGAAATTGAACGTCTATACTATATTTATATATATATTGTAATCTCAAATTTGAAATTTTCAAGCAGATTTTAATAAAATTTTCGAGAATTTTCTGGTAAAATAGAGAAGATTTTATTGATATATATAATAGTCGGATGCGTCGGCTAACGGAGTCGCCTCACGCAAAGTGCGCAAAGTTCGCGAAGTTTTAAAAATTTCTTTGCGCTCTTTGCGTACTTTGCGGCTTCCTTCGGCGGCAGGGGACTGCCGCGATCCGGGCTGAGCGGAGGTAGTCCACAGGTCGGAGTTCCATCGGGGGCAGGCGAGGACGCCTGCGGTCGACGCGGACGTCGACCCTCCGAAGCGCAAGCGCTCACTCGAGACGATCGCTTGCGTAATTACGCATTACGAACTATGCATTACGCATTCCCTCAACTCCTCACTTCTCACTCCTAACTCAAAACCCCATTGTCAACATCACCCCAAGGGTGCGATAAATTTTGGGTTGCGAAAATAGGTAAGAT
>JAFSMW010000109.1 GCA_017447745.1 Thermoguttaceae bacterium | reverse complement strand
GTTTCGCCTCTTTATATCAAAAACGTCTTAAAACTGTCTATTAAACAATCAAAAACAGCAATTATTTCTTTACAAACTCTTTACGTATCAATTGAAATGATAAAAGAAGAAATTTTAAATATGTTCATACGTTAGCCCTGGACAGACAGTCCCCTGCCGCCGAAGGAAACGCTACGAATCGTGCATAACAAAACGACGAAGCGGAAACCTCCTCGGATCGCGAGCGCAGCTCGCCTTTTTTCTTTTACTTAATCGTTTCAGTATCTTTTTCTCTCACCCCCTTGTCAGGGAGCAAGAGAAAAAGAGTGTTTGACGATATTCTTTTTTGTTTGTTCCGAATTCCGTGGGTTAAAACCCACGGCTAGAAATATTGAACCGCTGACGCGGTTCTTTTGCGGACAGGATGTCCGTGAGCCGGCTGTTCAAGCAGGCTTTCCGCGTTCTCAAGACTTTTGGAGGCTTCCGCCGCAAAGCGCTCCAGATGCGAATTATATCTTTGCCCCCCGTCTTGTACTAACGCGACTAAGCTGGTATAATACAGTAAAATGAAAGAGAAGTCTTCCCCTTCCTGCCGACAGATTCGCAGCCGCGTTGTTCAGAGCCGATTCCGGTTTCTGACGGATTCCGCCGCGCCGGTTGCTTCCGCCCAGACTCGCCCTGACCCGAATCAGAGGGCGTTTCCGCTGGCGTTGTCTCGCGTTCAGGCGGGATTTCCTTCTCCGGCGGAAGATTTCATGGATCAGCCGCTCAATCTGAATTCGTATCTTATCGAGAATCCGGCGGCAACGTTCTTTGTTCGCGCTGGCGGCGACAGCATGATCGGCGCTGGAATTCATCAAGACGACCTGCTAATCGTCGACAGAAGCCAACATGCGGTCAGCGGCGACGTGGTTATTGCTATCGTAGACGGCGAATTTACGGTCAAGCGGCTGATTATTCACGCCTCTTACGTCGAGCTTCGTCCGGAAAACCGCCGCTATCCGACGCTAAAATTCACAGAAGAAACAGAACTGGAAATCTGGGGCGTTGTAAAAAGCGTGATACATCAACTATAGGTTTGTAGGAAACGCGATTATACGTTTCATGACAGAATGATTTCTCTTTAGTACGCGCTGGCGGGCTGCCATTGGGTTGACGGCTGCTGGTAGGTCGGACCGTAAACGTTACCATTGACGTCGGTTGTATAGCCGCCGTTTTCTGAGCGGAACCGCTGGAATTCGTTTTGTAAATCTGACGGGATCGGCGGAACGCCTTTTGTCCCGGAATTTCTGCGTAACGCGCCGGCGACGCCTAACTGTTCCGGATGTCGGGCGATTTTATCCGTAAAAACCTCAGCGTTAGCAACCACGGGTTCTATCTTACGTTTTAATTCCCGAAGTTCATCCAGCGTTGTTTCGAGCTTTTCGTATAGAGTCGGATCTTTAATCAGACGTCCAAGTGTGCCGTCTGAATTATTAAGAGACGTTGTAAACTCATTGATTTGCATCAAGGCGTTGTCAAGGTTGTCTAATGAACGACTCATTTTAGTCAACCATATTTCTTTTCGTTCAGACAAGGTTCCGGTGATGCTGTTCAAATCGCCTAAGCTCTGATCCGTTTTTTTGGCAACCTGGTTGATAATATCCAGAGTTTCTCCGGAGTTTTGCATCATTGTATCAAACGAGTCCGCCAGATGGTTGATTTTGTCTGCCGTCTTTTTAAACTCGGAAAAGGCGTTTTGAGCTTCATTGATTGTTCCGGGAAGAGCGACAATCGTATCGTGAATTCCCTCCTGAATTTCCGGATTCGAAAGCAGAGCATTGGTTTTGGCAATCAATTCGCGCGTTTGCTGAGTCAAATCTCGAATCTGGCTGACCATTCCTTTCAGGTCGTCTTTATTGTCTGTAATGACGTCGTCAAAGCTGCTGAGTATTTTATTGAACTTTCGACTTGTTTCGGTTATGGAATCAATAGCTGCAACAACGTTGCCCTGCATATCAGCCGCTATTTGCATCATGCTGGGAGCCATATAGCCTTGCAGGACTTCGCCCGGTTTAATCAGTTTTGTAGCCTCCGTTCGCTCGGACTGCTGTAGAACGTTGATTTCAGCATCGCCAAGAAGATTGAGCGTCAAACGAAAGATCTGATTGTCATAAAGCTTGTATTGCGATTCGATAAAGGCTGTTACCATCGCGCCCTGTTCGACAAGTTCAACTTTCCGAACTCGACCGATGAGAATGCCGCTTTGCATAATAGGCGTATTTTCCTTGACGCCTGGCGCATTGGGGAACAGAACGTTAACTTTATATCGATTCCCGGCGAAAATGGACTGCCAATCGGAAAAGATCACGATTAGCGTAACCAAAATCACAAAACCGCATATAATCATCAGTCCGAGCCGGAATTTCATTCCGACTGTTTCGTTTGAGTCGTCCATAGGATATTATTATTGGTTTTAATCCTGCAATTCGGATTTATTTGGCGCAAAGCGCAATTACGTATTGCTATATAATCTCTCTCCGACTTCTCCTCGTATAAATTGTTTTACGCGAGGATCGTCAGAATGTTCCATTTCCTTGGGCGTTCCGTCAAAAATCTTTTGCGGTTCGTCCGGTTCAAGCAACGCGTTGGGAAAAAGCATTATAACCCGATCGGCGCAATGCCGAACGGTTGTCATGTCGTGAGTAACCACGACGCTTGTAACATGTCTATCATTTTGAGCCGCGCTGATCAGTTCGTTGATAACGGCGGTCATAATCGGGTCCAGCCCCGTGGTGGGTTCGTCGTACAAAATCAGTTCCGGGTCGAGCATTAAAGCTCTTGCCAGCCCGACGCGTTTTCGCATCCCGCCGGACAGTTCTGCCGGTTTTTTCTTCAAAACGTTTTCCGTCAATCCCACCGCCCGGATTTGTTCAACGACTTTTGCTCGAATATCGCTAATCGCCATTTTCCCTTCTTGAATCAACGGAAAGGCGATATTTTGTTCAATATTCATGCTGTCAAACAAAGCCGCCATCTGGAAAACGAACCCGTATCGCCGCCGCACAGCCGCCATTTCCAAGGCGTTGTAGGTCGATAAATCGACCCCGTCAAACCAGACGGACCCTTTAGTTGGACGCAAAAGGCGGATAAGAAGTTTCAATAAAACCGTTTTTCCGCACCCGCTTTCCCCCACAACAGCCAAACATTGCCCAGGCGACACGTCGAAACTTAGATGTTTCAACGTCGTCTGACGACCAAAGATCATCGAAACGTCTTTGAGGGAAATAATTGGAGTCATGGTTAGGGAATAGGGTTTAATGAAAGGCGGTAACGAAACGACTAACAGGAGCGGAGTTACGCAGTTCGCCGAAGGCGAACCCCCAAAATAAAAATCTAATTTTAAGTTCGCCTGACGGCGAATGCGTAATTCCGTTCGCTTACGCTCACTACATTACCGCCTTTCAATCAAAACAGTTTGGCGTTTCCCGCCCAAATCAAGCTGTAAAGGGCTTCCAGGAAAATGCCCATGAGCAAGTCCAGCAGCAAAATCGCCACAAACGAATTGACAAACGCTTCGGTTGCCGCTCGACCTACGCCTTCCGCGCCGGCGCGGCAGTTGAATCCTCGATAACAGCTGATAACTCCAATCGCCCCTCCGAAGAAAAAGCTCTTGAAAATACCAGACGAAATATCAAACAACCCCACGAACGACTGAGAGTTGGATATATAATAATGGGAATCAATTCCCAGTAAGTATACACTATAAAACGCCCCGCCAACGATGCCCATAAAGTCTGCCATCAATGCCAAAATCGGAATCAGGAGCAGACACCCCAAAAATCGTGGAACGACAAGATAATGTATCGGGTTGGCGCCCATGCAGGTTAGAGCGTCAATCTGTTCCGTAACGCGCATCGTGCCCAGTTCTGCTGCCATGGACGACCCGATTCGACCTGCAAGCATCGTAGCCGCCAAAACAGGACCCAATTCCCGAACAAGCGACATGTTAATCAAAGCGCCCATGCGGGTTTCCATACCCAGCGACTTGAGCTGAGTATAGCTCTGAACCGCCAAAACCATGCCGATAAACGTTCCTGTCAAGGCGACAACCGGCAAACTTTGAACCCCAATTTGATAAAAACAGGGCAATATTGTCCCTTTACAAGGCCAACGAGTTGTCAGCCAGCGTATCATTTGGGCTATGAAATACCCGAATTCGCCGATTCGACATATTTTGTCCATTACCGCGCCGCCAAGACGCTCTGTAAATGAACAAAATGATTTTACAATGCCCATATTGCGAGGCTAAAAGGGTTAAAATGATTATTGGGCGCCATGGTCAAAAGAACGCCTCATCGCAGACCGCCAAAAAACGGAGAAACAATTCTGCGCTATCTTATATCGTCTATTCTAATTATTATTAAGAAGAAGTATCAGAAAGATCATTTATTATCGATATAATCGATATATTTTAAGGCGGTTGCTTAGGGAGCAGGGAATAGGGAGTAGTTTTTAAATTCGCCGTAGACGAATTCTCATTTCCTATTCCCGAACTTTCGCTCGCTCGATTGCTTCCATGACCTCCGGCAGAATTCGGGTGGGACGGCCGTCGGAGATGTTGACAAACGCCCAAAGCGTTTCTCCGGTTGCAATTGTTAAGTTGTCTTCAAGACGAATGATTTCGTAACTTCGGACGCTGGAAACTTTTTTAATTTCAGAAATCCAGGTGCGAATAATCAGTTGATCGCCCAAAAACGCCTGATGAAGATATTCAATGGTGTGCCGACGGGCGACCCAGGTTGCGCCAAGCTGAAGATAGAACTCCGGCGTCAAACCCCAAGAGGACGAGTTTTTGATGGCGACGCTTTCCATCCATTTGACGTAAACGACGTTGTTGACGTGTTTATTGATATCCAAATCAGATTCTTCTACAGTATGCAGCCAATCGTATGGCGTTGTTACAACAGGAATATCTTTATTCATTTGACTTATTTTCAAAATTGCCTGTTTCTGCGGCAAACTGAACTTTTGACAGCCCGCACAGACGGCACAAATCGTAAACGTCAATAACATTTCCCAAGGGGATTTCCGGGTCAATATCCAGCAGAACCGGCAAATCGGACTTCATTTCTGACAAGGCTTTGAGCGTCGCGCCGACGGATTCCAGGGAATCGTACCGGACGCCGGCAATGAGCCAGTAGAGCGATCCGTCGGTATGGAATTCAATTACCGCTTCGTCCAGATCAATCAGCTCAGGAGGAAGGGCGTCTGGCGATTGAACGGCTCCCGGCAAAGAAAGGTTTGTCGACAAAAGCCTTTCCGGCTGAATAAAGTTTGACGTACAGAGGAAAAATATCAACAGCTGAAATATGACGTCAATCATCGGCGTCATATTCATCTCGAACGACGATTTTCGTTGATTGACTGGTATTTTCATGATGTTGACAACTTTTCCGCAAAGAAATAACAGTTAGCAATTGGCAATCGGCGCAATGCGTCTCAATAATTGCCAGTTGCTGATATTAATATACTCGATTCGGCATTGCTGTCAAGAGGAAATACGCAAATGAATAAAAAGCAAACGCTTATCGGATGGACAGGCTTCTGAATTCCAGCAGCATTTTTTTCAATTTCGTCAAGTCGTAGTTCTTGACGGTATGAAGAAGTTTTTCCGCCCATCGGATTAGAATGCAGGAGTGAATCTGTTCTCCAAATTGATGGACTTCTTCTGAAAAACGTTTAATTTCTGAAAACGAGATTCTCTTTGACATGCTTTCGCATTGAGGAATCCATTCGCGCCGTCTGTTTTCCCATGAAGACGCCGCCAGATCCGACACGTCGTTAATAACGTCATTTTCCGCTTCGTCAGGATTCTCCCATGCGGAAAGCCATTTTGCCAGCATCGTTACAAGCGATTCCGGGGAAAGCGGTTTATGGAGAATGTCGCTGCAGCCGGAAGACAGAAGGAGTTCGTCCTGTTCGGAATCGATGTATGACGAGAACGCGATGATCGGGATATTTCCGACGGTTTGAATTGGTTCCACGGCGCAAGACGGCTTTACTGTCTGGATTGGTTCCCGTTCTCTGTTTTGTCTTGCTACGTTGGACGCCTGATAAAGCGACTGTTCCCAAGCGCGAACCTGTCGAATAATTTGGGTTTGTCGCGAACCGGGAAAGCAGACGTCCATCAAAATCAGGTCTGGAAAGCACCGCTGAACTCTATCGAGCGTTTCGTTAACGTTGTAAATATGGATCCAGCCAAAATGGTATGGCTTGAGGATTTGCGCCAAAGCCAGATGCGTCTCACCCAAATCGTCGACAATCAATATTGTACAGGGGGGGAATTCAAACCGGCTCCAATCAATGGAAACGGGTTTAATTGAAGGAATGTTTGAGCATAACGTTTCGCTGCGCTGTTCCGGAGTCGTACAACAGGTATCGCTCTCCGTTGATAAACTGTCAGGACGGTTCAAAGAAATGCGTTTCACGCCAGATTCGTCTTCCTGAACGCGAACGGATATTTGAACGATCTGATCGGAAGAGTAACGAATAGCGCTTTGAACCAGACTGACCAGCAGTCTTCGCATTTGATCTGAATCAGAGAGAAAGCATTGAGGATTTTTGTCTTGAACGTCCAGGACAAGATTAAATTGATTGTTACAGGCAACAGAACTCATAAAGGCAGCTCCTTTCAGTCAGGGGGTATAACATGATGTAGTGGCGGAGGAGGGTGAATCAGGAAAAGGAAAGGACGGGGTTGAACGAATTGTTGCCAACACGTCCAAGCCCCGACCTTGTCCCAACGCAATTACCCTAACCCTATCTTTATGCAAAACCGTCAGTTAAGCTTTATTCAAACTTAACGTCCGAATTTTTGCCTGATAATTAAACGCTTTTCTGGGAACGTCAGCGTCCGCTTTCTCTGAATACCGCAGAGAAAAGAACCGGCGTCGCCGAAGGAATTTCTTCCTCGACGACGCCGTTGGGAAACGGATACCGAGAAAGAAAAGCGCCAATCAACTTCTCGTTGAGGAGAGCGTTTTGCGCTGCATATTGGGGCTATGCAGAGTTAAAACGCATTGATTGCTTTGTATTGCTTCCTTTTTGACGCGTTGTGAATAACATAAGGCGAAATCTCTTGTTTGAGCTGGAAGCGTTGTTGATTTATTTGCTCTATGAGGCGTTTGTGAACCTGGACAACTGTCGCGAGGCGATATTCATTCGGAAGGTTGAAAATCGCCAGATTTGACGTTAACAGGAGCCGTAATTTAACGAGGTTAAAATTTCTGGTTATATTTTGGGGCGGAATTAAAAAAGTTAAGTAATCAGTAAAAATCTTAAAAAGGTTCTTTAACTTGCTTGTATTTTATTTATCGACAGAAATCCTGGCGAGCTTTAACAAGGTGCAAGTTTATTTTACTATTATTCAAAATAATTTTTATTCCATTGATTTATATTTGTAAATGAAAATGAAAATCAGTTTATTTTCTAGTCGTCAACTAACGATTACATAAGCAAGAATAATTGCGTCTAATAAGATTGTTTTAACTCATTTTCCTTTTGTTGTCAATACGCTCCTGCTGGCTTTTTTTGATTTTTTCGCATTTTTTCACCAATTTTTCTTTCTGAAAATCTTCCTAGCCTGTAGATTTTATCTATAATTCCAAAAATTTAATGATTCTTTGTATTTTTTCCTTGATTTTAGAGCTGCCGCCTATTTTCTTTTTAGCAATTTCGATAATAATAGAACTCTATACAAAAAGTAAAATGAAGTAATGACGTATCGCGTTTTTTCGCTTTACGGATTATTTAATTCTTAACGTCAGGAGATTTAGTCGCTATGATGCAACAAGCCATCGAAAAAGCCAATACGCTACTGGAAGCGTTGCAATGGATTCGGGAATTCCGCAATAAATTCACCGTCATTAAACTTGGCGGTTCCGTCATGACAAATCCTGTTGCCATGTCCCGATTGCTTTTGGACGTCATTTTCATGGAAACGGTTGGCATGCGCCCGATTATCGTTCACGGCGGCGGACCGACGATCAATCGCGCTATGGCGGAAGCGGGAATTAAACCAGTCTGGGTGCAGGGAAGACGATATACCGACGAGCAAACGCTGTCTATTGTAGAAAAGACGCTTGGACGCGAGCTTAACGAACAGCTGGCGGATCAGATTACCATCCTTGGCGGGCATGCAGAACCGCTCAACTTCCGAACGCACAACGTCCTGTTTGGTCGTAAACTCAGGCTGTATGATGACGACGGAAAGTTGCTGGATTTGGGCAGCGTCGGAGAAGTTACCCGAATCGACGAAGATTATATTCGATACCTGGTCGAATACAAAAACGTTATCCCGGTTATTCCGTCGATGGCTCTGGACGACGAATCCAACGTCGGAGGGAAACTCAACGTCAACGCAGACTCTGCCGCCAATATTGTCGCTCAAAGACTGCATGCTGAAAAGCTCATTTTCCTGACGGATATTAACGGCGTTCGACGCGATAAAAACGATCCGGCAACGCTGATCAACTCACTCAGTTCCAAAGAAGCCCAGGCTCTGATTGACGAACACGTCGTTGACGCCGGCATGATTCCCAAATTGCAGGCGTGTATCGAGACGGTCAACAGGGGCGTCAAACAGGTGCATATTATTGACGGCGGCGTTCGACATTCGCTCCTGCTGGAAATCTATACGAACACCGGCATCGGAACGGAAATACACAAATAACACGGAAGCAGGGAATGGAAAACAGGCTATCGCCGTCTGCCTTCGGCAAGATCAAACTTTGCTTTTTTAACACTTTTTAACCCCGGAGACAATATCATGGATTCCAAAGCGCTATTTAAAATCGGTTATGGTCTGTACGTTGTTACAGCTCAGGAAAACGGCAAAGACAACGGATGTATTTCCAACACGTTTATTCAGGTTACCGGCGATCCCTGTCGAGTCAGCATTACGCTCAACAAAAGCAACTTTACAACCGGTATGATCGAACGCACTGGGGCGTTCAACGTCTCGATTATTTCTCAAAGCGCGTCCTTTGACCTGTTCAAACGCTTTGGATTCCAGAGCGGCAAGACGGTCGACAAGTTCGCCGACTTCCCCGCCTCTCGTAAAGAGAACGGAATTCTGGCTGTCGAAGACGCCGCTAACGCGGTTTTCTGCTGCAAGGTCTTCCAGACCGTCGACCTGGGAACGCATTTGATGTTCTTTGCCGACGTCGAAGACGCTCAGGTTCTGTCGCTCGTTCCGACGGCTACGTATACGTACTATCAGGAACACATCAAGCCCGCGCCGAAAAAAGCGGCTAAAACGCGCTGGGTTTGCCCGGTCTGCGGTTACGTTTACGAAGGTGAACAGCTGCCGGAAGGATTTATCTGCCCGTTATGCAAGCATGCTGGAACCGAGTTCGTCAAGGAAACGCCAGACGAGTCCGGCTCCGCCCCAACTCTCAAGGGAAGCAAAACGGAAGCGAACCTCGAATACGCCTTTGCTGGCGAATCCATGGCGCGCAACAAGTACACGTATTTCGCCAGCCGGGCGAAAAAAGACGGTTATGAACAAATCGCCGCACTGTTTGAGCTGACCGCCAACAACGAAAAGGAACACGCCAAGCTCTGGTTCAAGGCTCTTGGCGGGATCAACGGTACGCTGGAAAACATCAAAGCGGCTGCCGCCGGCGAGCATGAAGAATGGACGGATATGTACAGACGTTTTGCTGAAGTCGCTCGAGAAGAAGGGTTCACGGAACTGGCTGACCAGTTCGCCGCCGTCGCCCTGATTGAAAAGCGGCACGAAGAGCGATATCTCAAACTGGCTCAAAACATCGAAAAGGGCGAAGTTTGGGTTCGCACTGGCGAACGTCGCTGGGAATGCCGCAACTGCGGACACGTTTACATCGGCGACAAAGCCCCTGACGTCTGCCCGGTCTGTAAACACCCGCAGGCGTTTTTCGAGATCGAAGCGGAGAATTATTGATAATTAACAATTAGCAATGAGCATTGCTTACGGGGGGCGGGTATTACCCGCCTAAAAACAATCAACCTGTGTTTTTTCGCGAACTATGTCCGCTCCCCAGATTGTCCTTGTTTTTTACCCGGTTGACAGCCAGCATTATTTCATGTATAATACCGGAAAAGGTTAAGTGCAATTTTAGCGCTTGTAATTATTAACAGATT
The DNA here is from genome assembly GCA_017447745.1 of Thermoguttaceae bacterium. GTDB lineage: Bacteria > Planctomycetota > Planctomycetia > Pirellulales > Thermoguttaceae > RUG11551. Next base: position 12,935 of record JAFSMW010000109.1, on the reverse strand, counting down.
TCTGCATAACACAGACACAGGAATTTAACCCCATATGCAAGAAGAACAAACTCCTAAAGACGTCTTTATTTCTTATAGACGCAGCCAAATAGATTTGGTAGAACCCGTTTTAAAAGAATTGGAGAATAGAGGAATATCCTATTTTATCGATCGATCAGATATTTCCCCTGGACTGGCTTTCAAAAAAATTATTGAAAATGCCATTAAAACATGTAAGATTTTTTTGCTCTTTTGGACGGCGGATATAAATGATTCAGAACATATCGCAAATGAAGTAGACAGAGCTATTGAAAATAAAAGAAAGATTTTACCATATAGGATTGGCGATTTCGATCCGAATGATCACGATAATGTGATTTATGCGTTAGGTCGACTTAACAGGATTAATTGCCCTCAACAAACGCCGGAAACAATTGAGGAAATCGTCAATCATATAGAGGCTTTCTTAAGACCGGCAATTGACATAGCTTCAGGAAAGCAGGCAGGTGAACGAACAACCGTTATTATAAATGGCGTAGAGTTTGCTTTCCGCTGGTGTCCGCCAGGGACGTTTAAGATGGGATCGCCAGAATCCGAAGTCGGGCGATGCAGAGACGAAACGCCTCATACCGTAACGCTGACTAAAGGCTTTTGGATGATGGAATCGGAAGTTACCCAAAAACAATGGGAAGCGGTAATGGGCAGCAAAAGCAATCCCAGCAATAACAGAGGAGACGACCTTCCCGTAGAAATGGTTACATGGTTCGATTGTAAAGAATTTTGTCGCAGGACAAATTTGCAGCTTCCGACAGAAGCGCAGTGGGAGTATGCGTGTCGTGCTGGAAGCGCCGGACCGTATGCAGGAAAATTGGAACAGCTTTCCTGGTTTCAATCAAATAGCAATGACACGACTCATCCTGTAAGAAACAAGAAGCCAAACAAATGGGGTTTGTACGACATGCATGGTCTATTGTGGGAGTGGTGTGAGGACTGGTACGGCAGTTATCCGTCAGGCTGCGTAACAGATCCGACTGGTCCTGCAAACGGCACCGACAAGGTCCGACGCGGCGGCGGCAAAGGCGCTAAAGCCGAAACATGTCGTTCGGCGCAGCGTCGCTATGAACATCCTCAAAATCGACAGATTTTTATCGGTTTCCGTTGTGTGAAAGTTCAATAAGCGAATTTAGGCAGGTTACCTATTTTAAACAGTCGCTGTTTTTTCATCAAAACAAGAGGGACTATTGCAAACCCCTGATCAGTTTTTATCCCATCGTTATCCTTAAGATAAAAGGGGTATTCAAACCTGATTTATGGGGTTTGCGTGTATAGTTTTCAAACAATCTCTCTGTATAACTCCAGCCTAATAAACTGATTATACACTCATTAGCTTCAGAAACACATTTGGCGTCGGCGATCAACTGGGAGTTGAGAACCAGGTCGACGGGTAAAACGGGTTCTTTTTTCAAAGTTCACTGAATCCCACGGCGTCCTTCCCTCCAACTTTTCTCTTTTCCCTCCCGGGTTGAAATAAAAGTTTTTTTTGATATAATAATACTATAAAATTAATAATCGTTTGTGCTGAAAGAACAACGATTCTGTTTACCCTTAAACACTCCAGGTAAAATTTATGAAAGTATCCATCGGCAGCGACCATCGCGGAATTGACGTCCGTCATCAGGTCGCGCACATCCTTGAAGGGCTGGGTCATACTGTTGATGACTGCGGAACGGAAAGCTCCGGTAGCGTAGATTATCCTGATATCGCCGCTCAAGTAGCGGAGAAAGTCAGTTCTGGCGTCAGCGAACGGGGCATTTTGATTTGCGGAACCGGAATCGGCATGTCGCTGGCGGCTAACAAATTCCGCGGCGTTAGAGCGGCTGTATGTCAGGACGAGCTTTTTGCTGAAATCAGCCGACGTCACAACGACCTTAATATTTTGTGCCTTTCCGGAGACACCATCAGCCAAAACGCGCTTCCAAACATTATCGAAATCTGGATGAAAACGCCATTTGATGGCGGCAGACATCAAATCAGAATTGATAAAATTACCGCTTTGGAAGATCGTAATTTCAAATAACGTTTCAGATGCGATTTGCGTTTAGCCTAATCGCGTCTGAAAGATGGACGCTTTGCGCTGATTGCGAATTTAAAACAACCTCATTTCTAACATAATAATCCCATGCTTCGAACAGACGAAATTCTTTCAACGATTGAAATGCTTCATGCGGAACACTTGGACGTTCGCGCTGTAACGTTGGCTTTAAACGTCAATGATTGCGCCGCCTCAAGCGTAGACTTGGTTTGCGATAAACTCCGCAACAAGATTCGCAAATTTGCCGGACGTCTTGTCGAAACATGCGACCAAATTGGCGCGAAGTACGGGATTCCCGTAATTAACAAACGCGTTGCGCTGTCTGCGGTCTCTCAGATTCTTGCTGGACACGGTCGTTCCGCCGGTTTGCAAATCGCCAAAGCTCTGGACAAATCGGCGCAGGAATGCGGCATCGATTTCGTCGGCGGCTATTCCGCTTACGTTCAAAAAGGAATCACTGTTTCTGATCAGATTATTATCGACACGCTGCCGGAAGTTCTTTCTGAAACAAAGCAAGTTTGCGCGTCCGTCAACGTCGCTTCTCGTAAAGCGGGCATCAACATGAACGCCGTTAAACAGATGGGCGTAATCGTCAAAAAGATTGCTCAGGCGACGGAAAGCTCACGCGGTTTTGGCGCGGCGAAACTGGTTATCTTTTCCAACGTTCCGGAAGATTCCCCCTTCATGGCAGGCGCAGTTGCCGGCAACGGCGAAGGCGAAGCGGCGATCAATATCGGCGTTTCCGGTCCCGGCGTTGTGTCGTCTGCTCTTAAACGCCGTTTGGAAATGGACCCCAACGCAACCCTCGACGAGCTGGCGGAAGAAATCAAAATTACCAGTTTTCGCGTTACCCGCTGCGGAGAACTCATCGGTCGCGAAGTTGCTAAAACCCTCGGAATTGAATTCGGCATTGTCGACCTGTCCTTGGCGCCTACGCCCATGATCGGCGACAGTATCGGCGAAATTCTCAAAGCGTTGGGAATCGCTCGCATTGGCGCGCCGGGATCAACAGCCGCTATCGCTATGCTCAACGACGCTGTTAAAAAAGGCGGTCTGTTCGCCTCCAGTTCTGTTGGCGGGCTTTCCGGAGCGTTCATTCCTGTCAGCGAAGACTCCACTCTTGCGGACGCCGTTGGACAGGGACATCTTGTTTTGGAAAAGCTGGAAGCCATGACCGCCGTCTGCTCGGTTGGTTTGGACATGGTTCTCATTCCCGGCGACACCGCTCCCGAAACGATTTCTGCGATTATTGCAGACGAAATGGCAATTGGCGTGATCAATAACAAAACGACAGCAGCCCGTCTTATTCCCGTTCCCGGCGCAAAAGCCGGCGACGTCATTGACTTCGGAGGTCTGTTCGGCAGCGCTCCGGTTTTGGACGTTCGCAACAACGAAGGTTCAAACGATTTTATCAATCATGCCGGACGCATTCCTGCCCCGTTGCAATCCCTGGGGAACTGATTCGCCTTTATTAAATTCGGAATCGTAATTAAGGTTCATCCGGAAACTGCATACCTGAACAAGTATTGAGGTAAAAAGGATGAATAAAACTCTAATCGCCCTTGCCGTTTACAACGAAAGGGATAACCTGCCGGATTTACTCAACGAGCTGCTAACCCTCGTTCCAGACGCCGACATTTTAGTCGTTGACGACAACTCGCCGGACGGAACCGGGGTTTGGGCGGAGGAGTTCTCGCAGAAGCAGCCGCGCGTTAAAGTGTTACATCGAGCGGGAAAGCTGGGACTCGGAACCGCCGTCATTGACGCCATGAAATTCGCTATCGACCGCGGGTACGAATTCATGCTCAATATGGACGCCGACTTCAGCCATCAGCCCAAGTACGTCCCGGAGATTCTTTCGACGATGTACGCCGCGCCGGAGTCTGTTGTAACAGTAATCGGCTCCCGATACGTTCCCGGCGGCGGGGTTGAAGGCTGGCCCGTCGTGAGAAAGTTCATGAGCGCAGGCGTCAACGCGTACGCCCGATTTATGCTCTCGCTGCCGGTTCGCGATACAAGCGGGTCGTTTCGCTGCTATCGCGTTTCCATCTTGAAAGAGCTTGACTTTTCCGCCGTCCGGTCGAAAGGGTACTCGTTCTTTGAAGAAATCCTGTGGCACATTCAGCGCGCAGCGCGACGGAAGGGAATCTTCTCGTCCCCGTTTATTGAACGTCCGATTATTTTTACCGACCGCGTCAAGGGTCAGTCCAAAATCAACAAAAAGGAAGCAGTCAACGCGCTGAGAATCCTGTTTCAGCAGGGAATCCAAAACTGGTTTGGCGAGGGCGAGTTCCTCAACATCCTGTTTAACTGCGGAATCAAAGCGGCGGCGATTGTATACACCGTCATGCTAATTGTCCTGTTGGTTATTCCAGACCCGTACTTTTTCCTCAACGGCGTTCCCGACCCCAATACGGAGGAATCCAAATTCGCGTCGAACTCCCATCTCAACGTTTTTATACTCATGGGCTTTTTATGGGAACTGGCGTTTTTCCGCCGCCTGCTGTGGAACCGTAAATGGCTGGCGTGGCTGGGCGCTGTCGCCTTTGGCGCGTTTTTTGAAATCATTCAGATTATTGTCCCCAAACGGACGTTCGACCCGGTTGACATCAATCAGAACATGGTCGGCGCCGTTACAGGGTTGATTATTGCATACGTCCTTTGGACGCTTTGGAAACGAATAGCTCATTTATCCCTGGAGAAATCATGACACATTTATCTCGACGAAGTTTTTTATGCGGGACGTTTGCCAGCGCCGCTGCGTTGGCTGGCGCTCCCTTGCTGGCAGACGCGCACAAAAAGGGTTCTAATATAAAAATCGGGTTATGCACCTATTTATGGGGCGCGAACTGGGACTTGCCGACGATTATCGACTATTGCTCAAAAGCCGGATTGGGCGGCGTCGAACTGCGAGTTCAGCACAAACACGGCGTCGAGCCGGAACTGAACAAAGCGGCAAGAGCGGAAGTCCGAAAACGATTTGCCGAATCGCCCATTACGCTGGTGGGGTTCGGCACGAACGAAGATTTCCATCACAAAGACCCGGCGCGAGTTCGTCATTGCATCGAACGCGCTAAAGAGTACGTTATTCTTTCAGCAGACTGCGGCGGTTCCGGCGTTAAAGTCAAGCCGAACGACTTGCCCAAAGGCGTTGACCGAAAGAAAACGACGGCTCAAATCGCCGCGGCTCTGAACGAGCTGGGAAAATTCGCCGCCGACTACGGACAGCAAATCCGCCTGGAAAATCACGGCGGCTGCGCTCCCATCCCAATTATGAAAGAGATTATCGAACAGGTTACGGAAAAGAACGTCGGCCTGTGCTGGAACTGCAACCAGTGCGACCTCAACGCGCCGGGCTTCGTCGAGAATTTCAAGTCCGTCATTACCCGACTGGGCGCTACTATTCACGTTCACGACCCGCTCACGCCTAAATATCCCTACGAAGACATGATCCCGCTTCTGGTCGAACAGGACTACAACGGCTGGCTCCTGCTGGAATGTGACAACCGCGTCCCAGACGGCGTCGCCGCCATGGCCCGCAGCCGCGAATACTACGAAGCCCTGATCGCAAAAGAGGGGTAAATCATTACCCAACCGCGTAGCGGTTGAATATTTCTAGCCGTGGGTGAAACCCACGGGAAAATGAAAACGTACAAAAGAATATCGTTGAACACACTTTTTCTCTTGCTCTCCACTCGGAGGGCGAGAGAAAAAGATACTGAAACGATTAGAGCGCCACGCAAAGCGCCCCCAAAAAGGACAATAAAAGATGAACCAATTAATTTACACGTTACCGGAAATCGAAGAACGGTTATTCCCTGTTTTTTCAGAGTATTCCGTCAGGAAAGCGATTCTGTTTGGCTCTTACGCCAAAGGCTGCGCTACTCCTGACAGCGATATAGATATTCTGGTTGACAGCGGCTTGAGAGGGCTTTCGTTTTTTGGACTGCTGGAAGACGTCGTAACCGCTTTGGATAAAAACGTCGATTTGCTGGACGTTACCCAGGTTTCGACGGGATCCGAAGTTGATAATGAAATAATCATTAACGGGGTTATCATTTATGAACAATGACGATCAACAGGCTTTACAGAAGATTTACAATCATCTCGATCTTGTTATTCTGTACAGTGGTGATTGTAAATCATTGGATGATTTTCAATCGAAATCCATGACTACAGACGCTTGCGTTTTTAATCTTATGCAGATTGGCGAATTGGCAAAAATGAAGTTATCTAAAGAAGTCAAAATGCAGACGAAGGCTATTCCGTGGGAAAAAATTATCGGTTTGCGTAATCGAATTGCTCATGATTATTCTGGAGTTGATATGTGTAAAATTTGGGATGTTATTCAGAATGATTTAACGCCGTTAAAAAAAGAACTCGAGAAGTTTCTTTAATAGCCAAGAGCAAGGTGTTATACCTTCCATTTCTTTGCGTTCTTTGCAGCTTAAAAATCATGCGGGCGATACGCCCACGATCCAGCAGGTCTAAGCGGTTCTGGATAAAAGTAAAGCGGGAGTTGCCTCCCGCTTTATGCGTAATTCCGTTCGCTTCGCTCACTTCATTACCGCCTTCCATTAACCAATCGGCGGAAATCCGTATTTTCCCGGGGACTTACGCGCCCCGGCTCGCCAAAATCCGTGTGCGAGCTGTCCCGCACATAACAAACGGCGGGACATCAGAATTATTAACGAGTTACGAAAACGTTTTCCAGCGCGAGGACGAAGCTGAAGCTGTACTCGGACGCGGTGTTGGTGAACTCGACGTGAGTGCGAGCGCCCCAGGAGTCGTCGCCGGCAACGCCCTGCTGTCGCAGGTCAATGTTGACGAACGTTTCCGGTCTGCCTTTGTATCCGCCGGGCAGCTGATACGTGTGCTTGGCAGACTGCAAATCGGCGGTCGAGTAATGCAGAGCGTTGAACTCAAACACCGGTGCGCCGTCCCAGCCGGACTGACCGTAAACGCTGAACTGGTCGCCGGAACCGTTGACAAGCCAGCTGCGATAGACGTCGGTATGGTTGCCGACTTCGCCCGGCTCGGAATAGTCAAAGTAGTTGTCCGCAACCGTCTTTTTCCAGAAACCGAATTTCATGCCGTTCTTTTTATCGCAGTAGGACTCTTCCGGACCGCGACCTAACCAACCAATCTGTTCAAATCCCGGAAGGAGAGCGAATTCCATGCCAAAACGCGGCATCTCGGGAACGCCGTTGGAACCGGTCTTCTTATAATCCATCGAAACCTTCAGAGCGCCTTTTTCAACAAGCGTATAAGTAACGTTCAAATCCGCCTGAATTTCGGGCAGAACGCCTTTGAACGTAACGGTTGCGCCGTTGACGTCGCAGGATTCAATCTTCCAGGAAGCGCCAGCTCTTTTCCAGACGGCGCAGCGGTTGGGATGCTGATTTCCTCTGTCGTTATCCGTTGGAGCGCGCCAGAAAGTCGGCTTCATCGGTTGGTCGAGGAACTCTTTTCCTCTGAACAAAATTGAGGTCAAAGCGCCGGTCGTTTTATCAAACGTATAAACAGCGTCCTGAGAACAAAGCTGAACCTGATCGTCATTGACAATGGCTTTAGCGGAATCGTTTGTCTTGTATTCGAATTTTGGCAGAGGTTCAAGTTCAAACTGCTCGTAAGCAACAACCGTTCCTTTTTTCATCATCGGAACGTCGCTCTTAATTCGATATTCAACGTTGAGGAAATGATAAGTTCCGACAGGCAAATCAATTTCCACTTCCGCCGATTCAAACGGATTGACGTTCGGCAAAGCGACTTGAGTCCATTCGCTGTTGTTGACTTTCCAGAACATTTCCAAATTGGACAAGTCAATAAAGTCGTAACGGTTGAGAATTTCCAACGTTACCTTTTTGTCTGCCCGTTCCTTGAGCGTTGTCTTAACGGGCTGCTGGCAGTATTTAATATGAGCCATCGCCGGGTGCGGAACGCGGTCGGAACGAATAACGCCGTTCATGCAGAAGTTGTCGTCAGAGGGCGTTCCCGCCGGGCCGAAGTCGCCGCCGTAAGCCATGAACGTTTCATCTTCAGCAGTGGTTTCGACAGCTGAGTTTTCCGCGTTGACGGCAACGACAATCTTCTCTCCAACGGTAACGCTGGCAGAGGCGATGTATCCGGGGAAGAGACGTCCGGAGTAATCGGAGTTCGAGCCGAAGGTAATCGGGGCGTCAGTCAGATTGACGGCGCCGTTGAACCCACAATCAGTTACAACTTTTCCGTCACAGATGAGGGTCATCTTCTTCCCGTCGTAGATTCCCTTGACGGTATGCCACGCGCCGACCCAGTTTTCTGGAACAGGAGCGTCGATCTGCTTCCAGGCGCCGTTATTGAAAACAAAGAACTGGAGCGTCTTGGTCTTTTTATTTGGATCCGTCGCCTGTTTGAGTCCGACCTGTTTGTCGCCTTTCATGACAATCGGGCCGTGTTCAGCAACGTCGGTTGGATAGACGGTCGCTTCAAAAACGACCGGGGCTTTCACGCAGTCCGGCGCAGTCGCCTTGGTTGTAATCGAGCCGTTAAAGCACTTCTTGCCGTCAACCGTTTTCAGAGCGTCGCCGCTGGTTCGCAGAGCGCATTCTCCGGCGTATTCGCCTGTAGCTGTAACGGTGTACTGTTTCGGAACCTTGGTTCGAATGCCCTGATCGACCCAGTCCCAAATGTATCCGCCTTGGAAATGCGGGATTTCGGGGTCGAACGCAGCGTCCCAGAATTTATCGAAGTTTCCGGTGGAGTTGCCCATCGCGTGAGCGTACTCGCACATGATCATCGGTTTGGTTTGATTTCCCTTGCCGTAATTGACGCAATCCCACGGCTTGGAGTACATCGGGCAGTAGATGTCGGTTTCCGGCGTTCCGCAGGCGCGTTCGTAATGAACCGGTCGGCTGGGGTCGAGCTGACGAATCGCCTTGCAGCAGGCGACGAAGTTGCTGCCGTGTCCGGCTTCGTTGCCCATTGACCAGACAATCACGGACGGGTGGTTCTTGTCGCGCTGCACCATAGAGCTGTCGCGGTCAACGTGAGCGGCTTCCCACTTCGGATCTTTCGCCAGCGAGCGGGCGCCGTATCCCATGCCGTGAGATTCGATGTTGCCTTCGTCTGTCAGGAAAATGCCGTACTGATCGCACAAATCGTACCAGCGCGGGCAGTCGGGATAATGGCAGGTTCGAACCGCGTTGAAGTTATGCGTTTTCATCAAGCGGATGTCTTCGAGCATCGTATCGTCGCGGACGTAATGGCCGGTGTCCGGGTCCATTTCGTGACGGTTGACGCCTTTGATGTGGACGACTTTGCCGTTGACCAGCAGCTGTCCGTTTTTAATTTCAACCGTTCGGAAACCGACTTTAATACAGGTCGATTCCATAACGCGGTCATTTTCGTCAGACTGAACAATCTGCAAGGCGCACAGATTCGGGGTTTCTGCCGTCCATTTAGGCGGGTTGTCAACCGGGAACGAGAGCGTCAGTTTAGCAGAGCCGTTCGCGGGAACGGTAACGTTTTCCCCTTTCCAGCCCATTCGTTTGGCAGAATCGACGTTGGGAGAATCGTAGAGAATCGCCTGAACGTTGACCGTATGAGCTTCGGAGGTTTTATTCGTCAAGTCGAATTCAACCGTCATGACGCCGTTTTCGTATTTTTCGTCCAGAGTCGGTTTGGCAAAGAAGTCGCGAACGAAAACCGGAGTTCTGGCAACCAGATAGACGTCGCGGAAAATGCCGGACAAACGCCAGAAGTCCTGACATTCCAGATAGCTGCCGTCTGAATAGCGGTACGTTTCAACGGCGATTTCGTTTTCGCCCGGCTTGACGTACGGGGTGATGTTGAACTCGGCTGTTGTGCGGCTGTCCTGAGTGTATCCGACTTTATGTCCGTTGACCCAAATGTAGGCGGCAGACCCGACGCCGTCAAAGCAGACGAAAATCTGGCTCTTGCTCCAGTCCTGGGGAATGGTAAACGTGCGTTTATAGGATCCAATCGGGTTGAAGTTGCCGCGATCGGTAAACGTCGCCGCTTTTTTCTGGTCGCCTTCGATAACGCCCGCCTTGTACGATTCCGACTTTACGCCGCCGGGAACGTAGGGCGGCTCCGCATGGAACGGATAGCTGGCGTTGACGTAAATCGGGTAGTCAAACCCTTCCGTCTGAATGTTGCCGGGAACGGCGATGTCTTTCCAGCCGGAGACGTCGTAATCGGTTTTATAGAAATCCATCGGACGGCTGCCGGGGTTGGGAGCGATATTGAATTTCCACGTCCCGTTAAGACAAATGCGGCGTTGAGACGCTTTCGGGTCGCATGTCGCTGCGGAATCAACCGACTGATACGGCGTAAACGTCGCGTGAGCCGGTTCTTTGTTAATTCTGAAAACCGCCTGATTCTCCCAGTCGGGAGCAGTTTCGGCGAACGCCGTTAACGGAACAGCAATTGCCGCTAATACTGCGAACGATAAAATAGTTTTCATACTCATTTCCTTTCTTTGCTAAGAGGTGGGAAGCAGGGCAACGGCTTTTGTTACTAATTTCTACTGCCTATTGCCTACTGCCTACTGCCTAATTCGTTGTATCCAAATACGGGTCTTGACCCATTTGACGCTGCATCTTTTTACGCTGCTTTTCAAAGTACATCAGAGCTTTACGCTGTTTGTAATGCTTGCGTTCGACTTTCTTTTGCGCTTTGATAAACAGGTACTCGTACTTGTCAAACCGGGTTGCTTTACTTTCTCGAATCTTCTGCTCGTCGTGCGCCTGAGCCGCCAGTTTTTGTGCGGCGTCAGACGGGATGTCCGGCGAGATTTCAGACGTGTGTTCCGCCGTGAGCTTTTGCGCTTCCTGGAATTCGTCTTCAAGCGTTTCCAGCGCAATGCCCTTCGCGGCGATGCGCTTGGCTCTGTTCTTTCCTAACCCGTTGAGAAGAAGTTCGTCGTCCAGAGCGAGGTACTGCCGATACGCGCCGGGGTCTCCCTGACGTCCGCATCGACCGATAAGCTGGCGGTCAATTCGAGCGGAATCATGCATTTCTGTACAGATGACGTACAGCCCGCCCAATTCTTCGACGCCTTCTCCCAAACGAATGTCGGTACCTCGGCCTGCCATGTTGGTCGAGACGGTAACTTTGCCCTTCTGCCCGGCTTGAGCGACGATTTCCGCTTCTTCCGCGATCTGGTTGGCGTTGAGAACCTGATGTTCGATTCCTCTATCCTTCAGACGTTGTGACAGCGTTTCCGACTTGTCAATAGAACGCGTACCGACCAGGATCGGCCGCCCGGTGGCGTGAACCTCCGCGATTTCCTCGGCGATGGCGTCCCACTTGGCGGACTCGTAGCCGTAAATTCGCGTTGGCAGTTTGACGCGCTGCGGCGGTTTGTTGGTAGGAACCGCCATGAAGTTACAGCGGTAGATTCTCTTAAGTTCTCGGGCGCTCGACGCTGCCGTACCGGTCATGCCAGCCAGATGTTCGTAACGCAGGAAGAAGTCCTGAACTGTGATTCGCGCCGCCTGACCGGTGTCGACGGTAATCTCCACGCCCTCTTTGGCTTCGACCGCCTGATGAACGCCCTCGCGCCATTTTCGTCCTTCCGACAGACGCCCGGTGAATTCGTCTACGATGACGATTTCCTCGCCTTTTTCGCCGTTGCGGACGACGTACTGACGGTCTCGAATGAACTCTTTCTGGACTTTAATCGCCATCTCGATTTTCGTATAGATGTCAAACATGCCGACCGTGTCCAGCTCCGGCGGTTTAGGCAGCATTCGCGCCTTGCGCCGCCCCTCGCGCGTCAAGTCCAGCTCTTTGGTTTCCTGCTTGTATTCGTAATCGACGTCTTCCTCAAACTGGAGCGCGTTTTCCGCGCACCATTTGTACGTCGCGACAGCAATCTTTTCCGCTTCGCCCGGCATGGCGGAAATAATCAGAGGGGTTCGGGCTTCGTCAATAAGAATACTGTCCGCCTCGTCAACCAGACAGAAAAAGGCGTCACGCTGAACCGGCTGTTCGTTGTTCTGCCCCGGCCCGCCGAGCATGGCGCCGATGAGGTCCATTTCGCCTTCGCTGATTCGGCGCTTGAGCAGACGGTCTCGAAGGAAATCGAACCCGAACTCTTTCGCCGTCCCGTAGGTGATGTCTTTGGAGTACGCCGTTCGCCGTTCGTTGGTCTGCTGCTGCGTTTGAATCACGCCGACTTTCATACCCAGCAGCTCATAAATCGGCTCCATCAAATCGGCGTCACGCTTTGCAAGGTAATCGTTGACCGTCGCCAGCTGAACGCCCTTTCCCGCCAGCGCGTAAAGATACAGCGGCGCGGTTGCCGTCAAGGTTTTACCTTCGCCTGTCTGCATTTCGACAATCGTTCTGTTGGCGATACAGATGCCGCCGAGAATCTGGACGTCGTAATGGCGCATTCCTTTCTTTCTCCGCCCGGCTTCTCGAACCAGAGCAAACGCCTCGACCATCAAATCCTTCAGCGGCTCGCCGCTTCGGGCGCGATACCGCAGCGACAAGCTTGCCTTTCTCATCGCGCCGTCGGACAAGACCTTTAAATCCTCTTCCAAGGCGTTGATTTTAGGCAATAGCGTCGCCCATTGCGCCAGCTTACCAGCCGCGCCCAATTTAAACGTTCGACAGACAGCCCCCCAGGGACCAGTTGGAATACCTTGCATAATATATATTATACAAAGAAATCTAATTTAAGTAAAGACCCCTTTTTTCAGTTAAGAGTTAGAGGGTGCGTTCAAAATTGGGGGGCGCTGAAAATTAACAGTTTGACCAGTATAAATCCCAAGCATCGTTGTGAGCGGCGCAGACGATGCTTAACATTCTGTTTAAATTTCCAATCTTCCACCTAGCTCCGGTTTGTTTCAAC
>JAFSMW010000108.1 GCA_017447745.1 Thermoguttaceae bacterium | reverse complement strand
TTATCCCGTAGGCTCGAGATGCCTCCCAAACCGATTTCCACTTGCCTGAAACGATTTCTGACACTACGGTCTGACGAAATGCGTCTGTATATCGTTTTAACATCTTTAACCTTTCTGTCAACCGATACCAGGACAAGACATCTACTCCCTACTCCCTATTCCCTATTCCCTACAGCCTATTGCCTACTGCCTAATATCTCCGCTTTTGGTAATCTATACGGATTATTCTGTTCATGTCGATTGGGCGTACAAATCTATAATTTGTTCCGTGTAAAGTCGATGAATTTATCTGTTAAGCCTCAGGAATTCACTAAGGGGAAAATATTTAAAGAGCCTTATATTTCTCGGAACTTGACGTCTCTGTCTGATTTCAGACGAGTGGAAATTTTTATATTTGTTAATTCTATTTTTAACTGAAAGGACGAACTCATGCCTCAAGATAACGACGATAACAATTCACGCAAGAATTTGGGAGTTCGGAAGCAGGCGCAATGCTCGTTCTGTCATAAAAGCTGTAAAGAAGTCGGTCCGCTGGTTGAAGGACCGGATAACGTTTATATCTGTTCGAGCTGTTTGGAATTGTGTCAGTCGATTCTTTCCGATGAACGCAAACGTCGTCAGGCGGAATCCCGGTTTCGATTTGTCAACAAGCTCAAACCACGTGAAATTGTCGCCAAGCTGGACGAGTACGTAATTGGTCAGGAATACGCTAAAAAGTGCCTGTCGGTCGCGGTGTACAATCATTATAAACGGCTCGAACACGCTGCTACGCGCGGCAAGAGCGACGTCGAACTGGATAAATCCAACGTCCTGATGATCGGGTCAACCGGCAGCGGCAAAACGCTCCTGGCGCAAACGCTGGCGAGAATTCTCGACGTTCCGTTTGCTATCGGCGACGCCACTACGCTGACTGAAGCTGGGTATGTTGGAGAGGATGTGGAAAATCTGATTCTCAAACTGCTCCATGCGGCGGATTTTGATATTGAGGCGGCGCAGCAGGGGATTATCTATATTGACGAAATCGACAAGATAGGCAAGACGAGTCAAAACGTCTCGATTACCCGCGACGTCTCCGGCGAGGGGGTTCAGCAGGCGTTGCTGAAGATGCTGGAAGGCACAATCGCCAACGTCCCGCCGCAGGGCGGACGCAAACATCCGGAACAGCATTTTATCCAGGTTGATACGTCCAATATTCTGTTTATTTGCGGCGGCACGTTTGCCGGTCTGGAAGAGATTATTGGGCGCAGAATGGGTAAAAAGTCTCTTGGATTCAGCCGCGTTGAAGAAGAGGACGTTATCAATATTGAGGAACAGCGATCTTTGTTGCCTTACGTTACCAGCGACGACATCATGGAATTTGGTCTGATTCCGGAATTGATCGGTCGTCTGCCGATTATTTCCACGCTCATGCCGCTTAACGAGGAAGATCTGGTTCGCGTTCTGAAAGAGCCGCGCAACGCTCTGACCAAACAGTACATGCAGCTATTTGGCATGGACGACGCCGAGTTGGAGTTCACGCCGGGCGCGTTGCGAGCTGTCGCGAGAAAAGCGCTGGCAAAAGACACCGGCGCGCGAGGACTGCGGTCGATTATGGAAGAAATCATGCTCGACATTCTTTACGAGCTTCCTGACCAGCCCAGCGGAGGAAAGTACATCATTACAGAAAGCATAATTGAAGGTCGAGAACGGCTCTTTGACGACGTCCAAACTCAAGCCAAGACGGCATGACGTTCTCGATTATGTAAAAGAATCATTCTGTTTCCCCCTTTTGTGCGGATCGATTTCCCATGAACCGTACAAACCAAAAAGCCAATGCCGCAGGACGCAGCGTTGGCTTTTTTGGGTTTCTTGAGTCGTTTCTGATTTATTAACAATCACCGATGAGCGATTGTGTCAATTGCTAATTATAAATTGCCAATTGTCTAATTTTTCAACGCTTTTCTTGCGGCTTTTTTAACGTAGACGTTTTCGTCTTCAACCGCTTTGACGATGGCAGACTCAACTGCTTTGAAGGCGTCGGATTCAGATTCCAGTTTGTCCATTGACAATCCCAGAGTGCGAATCGTCCAAACGCGGATTAAAGCGTCTTCGCTTTCCGCCAACGGCAGAACGCGTTCAACGGGAATTGTATAATCGTTGGCAATTCCCTTTTCTTTATACAGACAAATTGCGCGCAAGGCGCGGCGGCGGGCGACGTCGTTTTCATTTGCCAGCAAACCGTGAACGGCGTCGTATTGCTTTTTAAGCATAAGAATCGTTCCGCAGTCGCGGGCGATGTCGTCTGAACTGGATTTTTCCAGAAGAATCGTCATCGTTCGATAGAAATCGGACAAGTCTTTATCGTCGTCCTGCGCCAGGGAAATCAGCTCTGACAACGCGGCGATACGATTGAGCGTTGAGTTCTTTTTGAGCATTGCCAGCAAGGCGTCTTTCCCCTTCTGAGCGCTGGGCGAGTCCGTCGGGGCGACTTTCCATAACGCTGCTGCGACAGCCGCCTTGACGGGTTCTATCAACTCCGACTGAGGGGCGTCGCCGGGTTCTGGTTCCGAGCCGTCAAGCGATTTTCCATCCAGCAAAGCAGACAGCGATTCTGCCGCCGATCCCGCCTCGGTCCCAAAGGCGCCTAACGACTGAGCGGTACAAATGCGAACGGCATCCATTTTGGATTTGAGCGCTTCGGTCAAAGCGGGAACGGCATTTTTGTCCTGAATTCGCCCCAACGCCCAAGCGCAGACCGCTCTCGTGTACTCGTATTCTTTGACGTCCAGCAGCCGTTCGCACAACGCGTCGACGGCGGACGCAGCGGGCGTCCCGATTTCTCCCAGGGCGTACCCGGCATACCATCGCGTTCTGTTTTGAAGGTTTTCCGTCGATTCCGTTTTGGTCAGTCGACCCGTCCAGTACGCGGCGTCTTTGCCGTTAAACGTTCCCTCCTGAGCAAACAGGATTGTCGAGAATAACGTCAGCAGGGTAAATAATGTCGTTCGCATTTTAGGGAATGGGGTTAGGCGTTGAGGCAGTAGGCAGTAGGCAGTAGAGCGCAAGCGCCTCAAAAACTATTGCCTACTGCCTCTTGCCTATTGCCTAATCTTGCATCCAAATATCCGGCAGATTTCTGTACCGTTCAGCGGCGTCCATGCCGTAGCCGTACAGGAACCGGTCGGGAGCGGGCATTCCGGGGAAATCGACAACGACGTCGGCTTCTCGCCGTTGAGTTTTGTCGATTAGCGCAGCGACTTTAACGGACGACGCGCCGTTTCGCATACAGTATTCCCGCAGCTTGTTAATCGTCCAGCCGGAATCGACGATGTCTTCGATGAGCAGGACGTGCCGCCGTTCCATGCTTATGGACGACGAATGCTGAATGGTAACCGTCCCGCTGGTGTGAGTGGCGTTTCCGTAACTGGACGCTCGAATGAAATCGATATCCAGGGGCGTTTTCATTTCGCGGACGAGGTCGGCGGCGAAAATAACGGCTCCTTTCAAAATGGCGATCGCCAGCAGCGGACGTTCCGGCGTACAGACCCCGACGGGGGAATACCATTCGTCAATCCGCTTCGCCAAACTCGAAACGTGCTCGGCTATCTCTTTTGCGGAATACAGGATTTTCGGTTCCATGGCTTTTCTCCTTTCATACACATCATTATAATCAGATGAGAATATTTTACAAGAGGCGCGGGGAGAAGATTAAAATAAAAGGGACGCGTTCAAATTTTGGTGGCAGACAGAACGTAGAAAATTGCCTTTACCCTTTTCGTAGTCTCCAGAATTATCTGTTCTTATCCCCACGTCTTTAGACGTGGGAAATAAAAACAATTCAAAATAGTAGCCCCCAGATTTATCTGGGGGATTAAAGAATTGTTCCTCCCCCAAACGCTTCCCTTCCCCTCCCTTCCCCGCTCCATTTGGAGCGGGGAAGGGAGGGGAATTTGCGCGTTATATTACTATTTATGCCGTTTTGAATCCCACGCCTAAAGGCGTGGGCAACGATATTTTATTTTTTAATTGTTCCCACAGCTGAAGCTGTGAGGAACAAACGACTAAAGGCGTTGACTATGTTCAATTGTTAATCCTGCCTAGATTTGTAACCCAAAATGTATCGCACAAGAACGGAAGATACAAAAAACGGGGAGCGTCTAAACGACGTTCCCCGTTTTGATTATTCTTTGTATTGCAAGAGGTTATTGGACGTTGACGCCCCTTTATTGGAAAAACGCTTCGATTTCGGCTTTGCTGGATTTGAGCTGCGCTTTGATTTGGAGCAGGTTTTTTTGTTGCGTCAGGACGTCTTTTTTGAACGTCTGGAGCTGGGTGAGGCTGACTTCGCCGCGGTCGGCGCCTTGCTGCAGCGCGTCAAGCGTCTTTTGCTGTTCCGGCTCGATCGCGGTTTGGAAATATTCCAGCTGTTCGTACGCGGTTTTGTAGCTGATAAAGGCGTCGACAAGTCTTTTTTGAATCGACAGCGCCGCCGATTCCGTTTCGGACTGCGCCTGGCAGATCTGGGCTTGCGCCTGGGCGATCGCCCCCTGATTTTTGTTACGCAGCGGGAACGGGACGGAAACCGTTACAAGCCCGGTTGTGTACCGGGACGAGCAGTCGTACTGAACGCCCGCTTCGACGGTAACGTTAGGAGTCATTTTCGCAACTTCCGCATGGTACTGGGCGCTGGCGATAAGGTAATTCGTCTGCGCTCGCGCCAGTTCCGGAGAGCGGCTTTCCAGCTTCGAGACAATGTCTTGCCATTCCAGTTTTTCAGCCGGGTCGTCGAGAACGTCTTCCATGACGTCCGCCGGCAACTCCGGGTTCCCAACGGAACACGCCAGCTGCTTCCACGCTTTCCAGTACAGAACCTTTGACTGCTGACACTCCCAGTCGGCGTTTTTCATATCCAGCCGAACCTGATAGACGTCCGCCAGAGTTATCTGCCCGCTTTTGTATAACGACTCGGATTTTTCGAGCTGATTCCGGACGATGTCGCATATTTTTTCGTTGTAGTCGACGACGCGCCGCGCCAGCATGACCTCGTACGCCGCCTGACGGACTTCTTTAATTACCATCAGCCGGGCGACGGAGTAGTCGTACTGAGCGGCGAGAATTTCCTGATCGACGACGTGCTGATCTTTACGGAGTTTGTCTGCCGTAACGATTTCCTGGCTGACTGTTCCGCCCTGAAAGCCGGCTTTGCCGTCGTTGCCCATTTCCGCGCCGGTATAGCTGAAAACCGGGTTCGGACCCAGCCCCGCCTGGAGTCGTTTGCCTTGCAGAGCCTGGATTTTTTGCATTTCCGCCCTCAGAGCGGGATGGAAACTCTGAGCCTGCATTTCCAGCTCCGCCAGAGTGTACGCATCCGCCGTCGTTACGCTTAACGCTGCGATGAGAATTACCAGTCCAAAGGCGTGTTTCATAATCTAAAACGTTTTGTATCAAGGTATTATGAAAAATCAACAATAGTTGACGTCTATAATCCTTATTTGGATTATTCGTTATAATCGGAATAATCGATACAGAACTTTAGGTGCGTTTAAATTTACTCCCTACTGCCTTCCCGCTTCTTGGCGTAGAATTCCCAGAATAACGCTGGGCGGACGAGGAATTCCATGAGCGTTGAGGTCAGAAGCCCGCCTACGACGACGGTTGCAATCGGATACAGGATTTCTCTGCCGGGTTCGTTGGCGGCGAACGTCAGCGGCAGCAAGCCGATCGCCGAGGTCAATGCTGTCATGAGCATGGGGGCGACGCGCTGTCGTCCGGCTCGAACTATCATGTCTTTGCAGAACGTATCCCCTTCGTAGCGAACAAGATGTAAATAATGGTCGATTAGCAGAATTCCGTTTCTGGAGGCGATGCCGCACAGAGAGATCATTCCAACCAGGTTCGGAACCGTTCGCGCCTGCCCGGTGATGAGCATAGCCGCAACGCCGCCGACCAAAGCCAGAGGCAGAATCGACATGATTTGCAGGCTCAGGTTGACGCTTTTGAACATGCTGTACAAGACCATAAACACGCCGACCAGAGACAGACAGGTCAAAAGCATGATTTGCCGGGACGCCGCCTGTTCCGACTCAAACAGCCCCGCCAGTTCAATTTCGACGTTGTCTTCTGTCAGCTCTTTCATGTACGGAGCCAGCGCAGCTTCGATGTCCTCTTTGACGTCGACGGCGCCGCGTTTTCTCGGGTTGGACTGGATCATAATCTGAGGGCGTCCTTTTTCGTGGTCGATTTGACTCGGCCCGCTGGACTGGGTGTCGATTTGAGCAACGCTTTCCAGCGGGATTCGACCTCCGCCGGGCGTTCCAATGGGCATCTGCGACAATTCCTGAAGGTTCTCGCGGTACTTGTCCGCCAAGCGGATGAGAACTTCAAACGACCGCTGCCCTTCGATGATTTCCGTCGCAACGCGCCCGTTCATGGCGGTGTAAATAATCTCGTTGACGTCGCCGGGACGCAGCCCGTACTGCGCCAGCTGATCGCGTTTGAGCGTAATTCGGACTTGCGGGATGTCAACCTGAATGGGGTCGGCTCGCAGCGACCCGACGTCTGGGATGTCCTTGAGGAGTTCCTGAATTCGTTTGGCTCGCTGACGAATCACGCTCGGGCTGTCGCCTCGAACTTTAATGGCGATTTTGGACCGCGTGCCGCTTCGGAGGTGGTTGATTAAATGCTGTAGCGGCTGGTCGTAAAAGGCGACGGTTCCGGGAATGGATTTCGGGTCGATGAGCTTAACCGTATCGTCGATAATCTCGTTGAGCTTTCTGCCGGAATTGGGGTCAAGAGAAACAATCATTTCCGACGTGTTGACTGGTACGGCGTGTTCGTCCATTTCCGAACGTCCAACGCGGCAAACCACGGATTTCACGCCGGGAATTTTCAGCAGCTGGGCGGAGAGCTTGTCCGCCATGGCAGACGTCGTTTCCAGCGAAGAGCCGGGCATGAGGTCCATATTGACCTGCAGCGCGCCTTCGTTAAACGGCGGGATGAAGTCTCGATTCATATTGAAAAACGCCCAGCCCGCCCACAAAATCAGAGCGCACGATAAAACCATGATGGTCTTGGGGAACGTCATTGAAAACCGAATCAGCCCTTCGGCGACCCACTGTACGAATCGAAGAACGATTCCGACGGATTTTCGCCCGTCGACGTCGCCCTGAACCGCCTGACGCCTTGCCGCGCCGGGTAAAAGGATGTAGCACAGAACAGGCGTTACTGTTACAGAGACCATCAACGACGACAGAATCGAAACGATATACGCCATTCCCAGCGGGGAGAACAGCTTCCCTTCAATT
>JAFSMW010000107.1 GCA_017447745.1 Thermoguttaceae bacterium | reverse complement strand
GTATATTATCAACAACATCCCGCAGTCCTGCTGGAAGATTGTTAAGAGAGAAGACCACGTTGTAACAGCTCACAACGCCGCCGACTTCGACATCGGCGTCTCGAGCCAGGAATCCTTCTTCCAGCTCATGAACGCGCTGAACTACAAAGAGCAAGGCGGACAAGAGAATCCCTAAATCGAGGTGAGTCAAGCCGCCGCAGTCCCCGACCTTTAGAAATCTCTCGGGATCTCGTATCCCTTGGTTTCCTGACGCGCGAAGAACGCCGCCGCCTGGTTGTCGCCGACGATTGTTTCCGTTTTCGGATCCCATTTGATTTCCCGGTTCAGTCGCGCGGCGATAGCGCACATGTGACAGGCGTTCATGGCTTGGACGTGAGAGACGACGTCCGAAACGCATGTCCCGCCCTCGCGGACGCAGCGTATGAAGTTCTCTTTGTGCCCCTCATACGGTTTGCCGTGGAACAGTTCTCGATAGTCATCTTCCGTGAACGCGTCTGGCGGAAGCTCTTCGACCGGTTTGCCCTTGCAGCGGCCGCGGCTGACGTGGAAGCGTCCTTTGGTTCCCTCGAACAGAATCCCGCTGCCGTCTGGCGATTCGCTCACGACGTGCATTTCAATCCCGTTGTCGAACATGCACTTGATATCGAACTTGTCGCTGGTGTTGAATCGGTTGTCAACAGTCGGATAGCCGTCTTTGAATTCCACCGGGTGATGGGCGTTCGTTCCGTCGAAGGAGACGGGACCGGTACCGGGCGTCTGCAGGTTGAGCGCCCACAGAGCGCAGTCGATATGATGAGCGCCCCAGTCGGTCAGCGTCCCGCCGGAATACTCGTACCAGTAGCGGAACATGCGATGGCAGCGGGTGTCTCCGAAAGCGCCGTTGTGGTTGGGCTTCAAGTCCGCCCGAAATTCGTAACGCGGCGCGGGACCTTGCCACATTTCCCAGTCCAGAGAAGCGGGAACGTCCTGTTTCGGGACGTCGCCGGACGTAGGCGAGGGGAAGATGTCACAGGTTATCTTTTTGACGTCGCCGATGTATCCTTTGCGAACCAGCAGGGTCGCCTTGATAAACTGATCTCGCTGACAGCGCTGCCACGTGCCGATCTGAAACGCCTTGCCGAACTTCTGGCAGGCGCGGCGAATGATCTGGTTCTCTTCCAGCGTGAGCGTCAGCGGCTTTTGGCAGAAGACGTGTTTGCCCGCCATGAGCGCTTCGACAGCGATCTTGACGTGCCAGTGGTCGGGCGTCGCAATGCAGACGACGTCGATGTCGTCCCGTTCGAGGATCCGGCGGTAGTCCTTGTACGTATCCGGTTTGACGACCTGACCGTTGGCGTCGCGTTTCCCGAGGTTCATTCTTAACGTACTGGCGATGCCGTAGTTTTCGTCAACGTCGCAGATAGCGACAATATCGACCAGACGATTAAAGTCGTGAGCATCGCCTCGTCCCATGCTGCCGACGCCGATACAGCCCATGCGAAGGCGGTCGCTGGGCGCCTGCGCCCAAACCGGTTTCGGCGCGCTGACAACGGGAACAGTCGTCGCCATGGCAGCGGCAACAGCAGACGTCTTGAAAAAATCCCGACGGGTTACGTGTTTCATGTGGTTCGTCTCCTAAAACTCGAGTAGTGTAATTTTGTAATTACTTCAGATTATACCAGAAATGCGATTCCAATGTAAGAGGGGAATGGAAATATTTGACAGAATCAAGATCGCGACCGTTTCCGCCACTGAAGAAAAAAGCGAGAGTTTCCTCCCGCTTTGCGTTATTTTATTAACGTTAAAAAAGGCTGAACAATGTGAATTATTCACTCAATCAAAGTTTGTCAGCGTTACGTAATTTTATAACGCTGACAAAGACGTTTATCAATTAATCCAGGCGATAATCGCCTCGATACTGCGGTCTAACCAGCAGTTCCATGGCTTCTTTGCCCTTCGGATTGTTGGTAATCCTCATGTTGGCAGCGTCCCATTCGACCAGTTCTCCTTTAACGCCAGCTTCCGGCGCGCCGTAGACAGCGAGGTTGCCTAAGAGAATTGTTTCGGTCAGTTTGCCAGCGTAGGTAATGAAATTGGAATGCGCCGGTTTGGAATCAAAACCGCCTTTGATGTGATTGACCCATTCCTGGAAGTGACCCGGAGAGGCTTCCCATTCCAGGTCTGTTGGCATTTCGATCCTTTCTTTTGTGTCGGCTCTGTACAGCTCAATATGATCGCTATGGTCGCCGCCAGCAACCATAATGACTTTCGTTCCGAAAATACAGGAACCGGTGTTGGGCAACTGAGCAAACCCCGCAATCTTTTCAGCAGGCATCTTCTTTCCGCCGTCATACCAGAACGCCTTGACAGCTTTACGTTCTGACGTTTCCGGGAACTGGAATTCAATAATGCTCCATTGCGGGAACGTTTCGTAATTGTGCCCCGATGTGGTGGCGACAACGGAAGACGGGTCTGCCAACTTGCAAGCGGAATAGGGCATGTTGAACGTGTGACAAGCCATGTCGCCCAGAGCGCCGGTGCCGAAATCCCAATATCCACGCCATGAGAACGGGTGATAGCCGTCGCCATAAGGACGTTCAGGAGCAACGCCCAGCCATCGTTCCCAATCGAGGTATTCCGGAACCGGTTTCGGCGCTGGACGTCCGCCGCCTTGCGGCCAAATCGGACGGTTCGTCCAAACGTGAGCTTCGAGTAAATCGCCAAGGAATCCGGTTTTACAAAGCGCTTCGCAAATGCGAAGGCTGTTATAGGCGGTTCCATGGTTGCCCATCTGAGTGCAGCATCTGTTTTCAGCAGCGACTTTCGCCATCAAACGAGCCTCATAGATAGTTCGAGTCAGCGGTTTCTGGCAGAAACAGTGTTTGCCAAGACGCATGCCCATCAGGCAGGCGGG
>JAFSMW010000106.1 GCA_017447745.1 Thermoguttaceae bacterium | reverse complement strand
TTTAAGGAAACTTCAAGCGCGAAAAATTTATCGTGAAAAAAATATCCTGAATTTTTCCACATAGAATGGTTGTTGTTCCATGATCGCGTCCAGAGGACTTTGTTTCCATTGTCGCGATCTATGCAAATAAGCCAGTTGCTTGCAGGTTCAAAGTCTTGGGGAACGCGACCTGGATAAAGAACAGATTCCGCGCTGGTATAAGGAGCGTTATCGTCTTCGGAAGTTTCTAATTCATAAGACTCTTGAAAACGAACTCCTTGTAGAAACGCTGTCAACCCGTTTGACGGGTGAACGGTAAATGGAAATTGTTTTATACTATATTGTTTTTCAGCATTATATTTATGATAGTATAAATATTTCCCAGCGTACATGGCGCCGTTTATTTCTACCGGTCGAGCGTCGTAAAGACCATACTGATTACATAATAAATAATCCTCTGGATTCTCTTCTACAGAGGGCTCATTTTCTGGATCGTCCTCAATAAATGAATGTTTGAACGATTCTCGCGCCTCGTCAATTTCCGTTTTCAGTTCCGTCAGATAATCCGCCAGAACGACTTCTTTTCCGTCGTAACGCGTCATGGATTCTGGAAAAGGATAACTCGGAGAGGCAATAACAATATTTTTAGAATTGACTACGGCTTTGGCTGTAGGGAAAAGACGTCTGAACGCTTCAAGGTCGGTTTCTTTATCAGAAATTTTTTTCAAAACAGGCAAGAAAATTCCTGTTCGTAAACCAATAATATAAACCCTAAAGACCAGTTCCGCTTCCGAAACGCGGCATTTTTCAGAAGGATACGTATTATCCCAATGGTTATCTTGTAAAAACGCTCTGCCAATTTCCGGACGAATTGAGCTTGTCCAATAATCAAAAGCGATAAGCGCAGCGCTTTGCGCCGCCAACGCATCGCCCAATTCCAAAGCGATAGCCGGGGCGATGCTTGATCCCGGATACTGCCGGCGGACGTCGTCCAGTTTCGCCAGACGCAGCTGCGGGTCAGACGTCTTGTTTGCCTCGTCGTAAGCCGCGTTTGCCGCCTCGTCCTGAATCTGACGGTAAATTTTGACTTCGTCGTCAGTCAAGCGCCGATTGCGTCCAGTACTGAGCGCCCATTCAATTGGATACCATTGAGTTCTTGTTATATTGTGGCTGAAGTTGACCGATTCCGTTTTGGCGGGAAAGAACGTTCCGGGGTTTTCTTCAATCAGACGCTGGGCGTCGAGAAGGGCTTGCTGATAGTCCGGGTTCTCAAAAATCTGGTTGGCTTGTTGAACGACTTCCTCTGACGCTCGATTAAAGAAATATCTGGGAGAACCGTCCATAGCTTGTATGGACAGATCGTCGTATTCCTTGTCGGCGTCTTCTTCCATGTCGAAAATGTCGTCCTCGTTGGCTTCATTTTGAACGCCGTCGCTTTGAGCGCCGCCCGCCGGTGCGTCCGCCGTCGCGATTGCGCCTGTAAAGGCGAATAACGTCAGGAGCAGGATAAAGTTAAGGTGGTTTTTCATGATAGTAGGGAATAGGGAGTAGGGAATAGTATTTAAATTCGCCGAATGCGAAGCTCTATTCCCTATACACCTCTTATTATAATATATTTCCCCATTTTTATCCAGACCTATTTTTAATTCAGAATTCGGAAGAGTGTGTTCAAAATTGGGGGCATGAAAAAAGGAAATAGCCTTGAAACCTTGTCGTAGTCTCCAGATTTATCTGTTCTTATCCCCACGTCTTTAGACGTGGGTAATAAAAACAATTCAAAAAACGTAGCCCCCAGATTTATCTGGGGGACTAAATAAATGCTCCTCCCCAAAACGCTTCCCTCCCTGTCCCTTCCCCGCTCCATTCGGAGCGGGGAAGGGACAGGGAATTTGTGCGTTATATTACTATTTATGTCGTTTTGGAACCCACGCCTAAAGGCGTGGGCTACGTTCAAATTGAATGCGATTGTTAATCTCACCTACTTTCGTAACCCCAAATTTATCGCCCTCAGTTGCAACTCTCGAGATAATCTATTTTTCAAATTTTTTACCCAATTTCTAAAAATCTACTTGAAAACAAAGTGAGAATAGATTATATTAAAAATACGCTATTAATCGTATTTAGCAGAGAAATTGTATTATAAACAGGAGGATATTATGCCTGGAATGCCTGGAAAACGACCGATGAGAAAGGTTTGCGCTAATTGCAAAAACACTTATATTGAAGGGGATAAATACTGTCGGTATTGCGGAGCGAAGATGGGGAAGCCCGCCTATATACCAGAAAACTTCGCCTGCATCTATGGACCGCCGCCCATCACGAGAGTTCATAAATGCGTAAAATGTGGGTACACTTGGACAACCAATCAGATGATTGACCGCGAACGCTATTGCCCGAAGTGCGGCGGTTCTGCCCCGGGTAAAGCAAAGGATGGAGACGAGGCGGGCGCATTTGTTCCTGAATCTCCTGCGCCTGTCTTGGAAAAGCAACTGGATAACGTCCAGGGGTACTTGGATAACGTTCGAGAGTACGTCGACAACGCCTTCGCGAGAATGGAAAACGAGGAAAATAAAGAGTCGTAGCGAGAGAGCCGCAACAAGCGGGGGATTATCGAATGGATGTAACAGAGCTAAAACGTTCACAGCTTGAAGTTGTCGCGCAGCACAGGGAATCCCTCCGAAAATCTCCGCATCTCCGGTGGCTTTTCTTTGAAATTACCAATCGATGCAATCTTCGGTGTCGGCATTGCGGGAGTAACTGCACCGCTCATGGGCAGACGTTGACCGTCGAGGATATTAAAGGCGTCCTGAAAACCATTCAGGGCGACAAACCCTCAATCTGCTTAACCGGCGGCGAGCCGATGATGCATCCTGCTTTTTTCGAGATAGCTCAATGCGTTCGGTCGATGGGGTTCTATTGGGGCATGACGACAAACGCGACGTTGATCGACGACGTGATTGCAGAGAATCTTAAACAGGTTGGAATGTCTACGGTGTCCGTCAGCCTGGACGGGCTGGAGCGCTCGCACGACTCTCTCCGACAGCGGAAGGGCAGCTGGCGTCTTGCTCTGCGCGGGCTGAAAGCTCTGCAGAAGGCGGGGTTCGAGCCGCAGGTAACGACCGTGTTACATCGAGACAACTTCAACGAACTGGACGAGCTGTACGATATGCTCACTCAGATGGGCATAACCAACTGGCGGCCGATCAACGTAGAGCCGATTGGACGAGCTTGTGAGTCAAGCGACATGTTGTTGTCGCCGGAACAGTTTGCTCAGTTGATTTCCTATATACGAAACAAGCGATTTGACAGCGCCAACAAGATGGAAGTAACGTTCGGGTGCTCGCATTACCTTGGAGCAGAGAACGAGCGCATGGTTCGCGATCATTATTTCCTCTGCGGAGCGGGAATCTTAGTTGCCAGCGTGAGAAGCAACGGCGACATCTGTGCGTGTCTGGATATCGAAAACAGACCGGAGCTGGTTCAGGGGAATATCAAGACGGACAACTTTATGGACGTCTGGCTGAATCGTTTTCAGGTTTTCAGAAAAGACCGCACTGCCGACTGCTCCAAATGCGTCAACTGTTCAGAGCGGTTTCTTTGCGGCGGCGATTCAACCCATACCTGGGACTTTGACCGCAATGAGCCGCTGTTGTGCTATGAGGACTATAGGGAGGCAGTAGGCAAGAGGCAGTAGGCAGTAGAAATTTTACACTCTTTCCTATTGCCTATCGCCTAATGCCTCCGTTCGCCTGACGGCGAATGCGTAATTCCGCTCCCGTTGGTCGCTCCATTACCGCCTTCCAATCCACTTGCCACTCCCTATTCCCTATTCCCTATTCCCTACTCCCCATTCCCTACTCCCTATTCCCTGCATCTATGAAACGAGAATTACGAAAACTGTTTGACGCCCGGGTTGAGGCAGTTATAAAGACGCTGCCGGCGGAGGTCCTGGATATAATCAACAACGAGATTCCGCTGCTGGTTGAGGATTACCCGTCCGACGAGGTCATGGAAACCATGGGAATAGAGTTTCGCGACGAGCTGTGCGGGCTGTTTACCGGAATCGGGATTACAGAGAAATCCATTGAAGCCCAGCCGATGACGCCGGACTCCGTCGTGATTTATCGAGAGGGAATCATCGTTCAGGCGTTAGAGGCGGACGAGTCGTTAACAGATGAATTCTTTGAACGACTCGACCCGGAACTGAATTTGCTCAAACCGTCTGATATTAATTTAGATCTACTTGACGAAGAAATCCGTATTACGATATTACACGAATACGGACATCTTCACGGTTTGAGCGACGACGATTTGGAATCGTTAGGATACTGAATAGTTAGGAGTGAGGAGTTGACGCAAGCGTCTACTCCCTATTCCCCATTCCTATTCCCTATTTCTTCGCAGCGGTTTTTGTTACAGGTTTTTCTGCCGCCGGGGCAGGGGGTTCCGTTGGGACAGGGGCTTCTGCCGCCGGAGCGGGTTCTTTGCTTTCGGCTCCGGTGATAGACGGCAGGATGTCGACGCCGGCGACTTCTTTCATGACTTCGAGCATCGGCGGGAGCGTTTTCGCCATGCCGGTAAGCCAGTTGGACGTTGCCGTTTGACCGCCTTGTCCAGTTCCATCCCAAACGACGACTTTGTCGAACTTGATGTTGGAAATGGCTTTTGCGGAGGATTCGATCAGTGTGTCGAAATGTTCCAGAAGCAGGAGTCGGAACGCAGCTTCCGCGCCGCCGCACGCCTCGATAATCTTCTGAAGACCTTCGCCTTTCCGAGCGAGGATTTCGTATTCGCCGCGGGCTCGTGCTTCCAGTTCCGCATAGATTTCTGCCGCTCGACCAGTCGCCTCGACGCGTCGTTTCTCGGCTTCGGCTTCCGCCTCGACGATGATTTTCGCCTTTTCGGCTTTTGCCGGGGCTTCCAGTTCGGCGCGACGCTCTGCTTCAATGCGAACCGCTTCCGCTTCCGCCGCCTTTGCCAAAGCCAAGTTTTCCGCTTCTTTAACAGCGGCTTCCGCAACGGCCTTTTTCGTACCGCCTGCCTGAAACGCTTCCGCCTGTTTGATCATCAACTCGGCTTTAGACGCTGCAATGACGGCTTGAGAGATGTTTTCGCCCTCAATCGCCTTCGCGTTGGCGTCTGCCAGACGAATTCGCATTTCCCGTTCTGCTTCTTTGATTTCGGCTTCTTTCTGGAATTCCGCCTGTTGTTCTCCAATGGACTGCTCTTTTGCCAGATCTGCCAAACGAATCTGCTGATCTCGTTCAGCTTCACGGGTTCCGATGTTCATGTCGCGGTTGGCTTCCGAAACGCGAACCGCCTTTTCCCGTTCTGCGTTGGCAACGGCGACAGCGCCCATCTTTTCGTTTTCCGCAACGTCGCCGCGCGCCTTCTGAATCGCTTCAGACGCCGCTTTCTGCCCCATTGCTTCGATGTAGCCAGATTCGTCAGTAATATCTGTAATGTTGACGTTGATGAGAATCAAACCGATTTTTCGCAATTCCGGTTCCAGAGAATGTTGAATGTTTTCCAGAAACTTGTCACGGTCGCGGTTGATGTCAACAATCGGCATGGACGCGATTACCTGACGCATCTGACCGAAAATGATGTCCTCTGCCTGCTTTTTGATTTCCCCGAAAGACAAGCCGAGAAGTCGAACTGCTGCATTTTGCATCAGGTCGTCTGACGTTCCGATAGCAACCGTAAACACGCTGGGGACGTTGACGCGGATGTTTTCCAAAGACAGCGCGCCGCGCAGAGGAACTTCAATCTGCATCGGTTCGAGAGACAGCCAAGCGTAATCCTGAATAAACGGCTTGACGAATCTCGCGCCGCCGGCAATGCAGACTGCCGATTTGCCTTTTTCCGTCATACCGAAAATGACAAGAATCCGGTTACTGGGGCAGCGTTTATAACATTTCAGAAAAAGAACAAACAGCCCGGCAAGAAGCAGAATAATCAATCCGATAAAAATTGCCGGATAGATCATCGAAGATTCTGTTATCTGCGATAATGTTGCTAAATGCGTCATGGTTTTACCTCGATTGGATTAACGTTAAAAACTGATAATTGAAGATAGAGCGCTTTATTCAAAGACTCTTTATCTGTTTCAATTAATTTAAATTACCAGAAATGCATGGTTGATACATCTTCTCCAGCTTTAATTATATCATATATTTTGACAAAATGTAAAATCTTGCGAAGGATAAATAAAAAATATGGATTAAAATCCGTAGAGAGTATGGTTTGTAATGAATGCAATAATTGTATGGAATAGAGAATATAGATTGAAACCTGTTAGCTGCCAGCATGCAGGTAAAAGACAATCCGCTTTTATCGTTGACGATGAATGTTAAGAAGCTGGTTGGTGGAAGCAGAATTGAAAAAAACAGGAGTTAGAAGTATATCCCAAATGTATCGCTTCTAACTCCTGGCTATTAACGTTATTGTTTTTCTTCAACGATAGCGATGCGACCATCGACAATTTCTTTGATGACGACCGTAGCGCCGGAGGGCAGGGCGGGACCGGGCGTCATGGCTTCCATTTCGTCAATTCGTCCTTGGATGGTTAGCTGAATTTTCCCGGTATTGGATTTGTTTTCTGGAATGCGAATGTAGACGGTGGCTGTTTTTCCAACGGCAGATTCCAATTTAACGTTTCCGCTGGACTGCAGTTTGTTGATAAATCCCATAATAAAAGCAACTGCGGCTCCGGCAACCCATCCACCTAAAAGAGCCACAATAAAACTGACTATTGGGTGGAATTTGGCGCTGTCAGCCCATAATCCGAGAACGCCAAAAAATGCGCTTGCAGCAACAATAACCCGAAAACTCAAAAAGCGCGCCAAGGAAATCATGTTTCCGCCGCCGACGTCAGCGTCGCCGCTGCCAACGTCAGTGTCTCCAGCGTCGACGTCGCCGCCGTCTAAATTGACGTCTGGAGCGTCGCCGGGAGCGTCGACGTCATTAAAATCGCCAAATCCAAAAATCATCATCAGGAACTGGACGACCATAATGAACCCGCCGACTATAGCGCAGATCAGATAAAGACCATGAATTCCACTTGACAGGAACGTCAGATCGTTAGAAACTAAAAGCGTTGTCATGACTCTTAAATTGGGTGATATTGTCAAACGTTTGCAAAGAAACCAATTACTCTATTTATATTTATACGATTAATTCAGAAAAAAGAAAGCGGGATAAGAGAAAAATACAGGAAAATTCTTGATTTTTGTTTTGGGTTGGTTTATAATGAGAATGGAAGGCGGTAATGG
Source organism: Thermoguttaceae bacterium (assembly GCA_017447745.1). Classification (GTDB taxonomy): domain Bacteria; phylum Planctomycetota; class Planctomycetia; order Pirellulales; family Thermoguttaceae; genus RUG11551. The sequence continues at coordinate 20,376 of JAFSMW010000106.1, read as the reverse complement.
AGCGACCAACGGGAGCGGAATTACGCAGTTTGCCGAAGGCAAACCAAAACTCTGGAATGACCAACCGTCATTACCGCCTTTCATCCTCTTGCAAATCTCAACAGCTTCCCTTCCCTGCCATGAAACATTCATTATTAATTATCGTCGCAGCGCTGATTGCCGCGTTATGTCAAACCCAAATTGAAGCGGCAGATCCGGCGCCGTGGAAAATCGTCTCGAGAGAGAACATTGCGTCTGTCTGGTCTGGAAATCCCGTTCAGTTCGCATTCGTTCAAAAAGAAGGGTATCTGTTTATCGGGTTCTATTCCGGCGAAGACAAGAGCATGGTAATCGGTCAGAAGCGTCTGCCGGACGGAGCGTGGAAGTTCAAAAAGCTGGATACGAAAATCGGCTGGGATTCTCACAATTATATTACAATTGCGTTTGACCGGGACAATTGTCTTCACGTCTGCGGGAACATGCATTGCGTTCCTATGATATACTATCGATCGGCAAAGCCGCTGGATATAGAGTCCCTTCAGCCAATCAATCGCATGACGGCGGCAGGGACGTCTAAAGAGGAACTCGTTGCTGCGCGAGAGCATCGGGTTACGTACCCGATGTTTATGCAATCGGCCGACGGCGCGCTGGTTTTCACGTATCGAGACGGGGCGTCCGGGAACGGAAGCCAGCTGTGGAACGTTTACGATCCGGATTCGAAATCCTGGAAACGGTTTTTGGACGTCCCCATGTTTGACGGCTTGGGGCTGTGCAATGCCTATTTCAAAGGTCCGGTTAAAGGACCCGACGGCTGGTATCATATTGCGTGGGTTTGGCGGGACACGCCGGACTGCGAGACGAATCACGATTTGTCGTATATGCGAAGTCGGGATTTGATTCATTGGGAGACTAGTCAGGGCAAACCGCTGACGCTGCCTGTAACAGAGCAGACGGGCGAGGTTGTCGCGCCGCTGAAAAACGGCGAAGGACTTCTCAATCCGCTGGTTCAGTTGGGGTTTGATACTCAAAACCGCGTTGTGATAACGTACACTCGATATGATGAAAACAAAAACAATCAGATCATGCAGGCGCGTCTGGAAGACGGCGTTTGGAAATATTATCAAACAACGGACTGGACGCATAGCTGGGTTTTCTCTGGCAGAGGTTGCATTCCAGGCGAATTGTCCTTCTCTGCCGTTCGATCCGAAAACGGAAAACTGTATCAGTCGTGGAACCGGAAATATGAGAAGTCCGGGGACTTTGAACTGGACGACGAAACGTTCAAGCCCATCGGAGCCGCTCCGCCAAAATCGAAAATCCCGGCGGAATGTTACAAAGTAGAAAATACGCAGGAAAATCAAGGTCGGAAAGTCGCTACGGTAACAGACGCGTCCAATCCAAATCGGCTGTACTTTTTCGTTTGGGAAACGCTGCCGATAAACCGGGATCGACCGCATAACGTCGTTCCGCAGCCCAGCCAGCTGAGAATGTTTGTTTTGGAGCGGTAAGAGTTAGTATTGTAGCTCATTTTCTTTTTCCCATTTCCAGAATCCATGAAACGTTTACTTTTTTTGTCGATTGTATTGCTTGTTACGAATGCCTACGGCGAGACGCTGCACGTTGGTCCAGGTCAGGCGTTTTCACGTATTGAAGACGCCGTTGCAGCGGCAAAGCCCGGCGCTACAATAATTGTTCACCCGCCGCTTCCCAACGGCGCGGTTTACGAAGAAGTAAAATTGATGATCGATAAACCGAATCTGACGATTCAGGCGGCAAATCCGAATGATCCTGTTGTTCTTGACGGGGATGGCGTCAACTATACCGGCGCAGGTTCGACGCCTCGGGCGATTGTTCAGTTTTGCGCTCACGGTTCTGGCGGAACGCTGGACGGTTTTATTCTTCGCAACGCTCATAACGAGACGCACAACGCCGCCGGCGTGAGAATCTCACAGGCGAACGATGTTACAATCTCCCGGTGCGATATTTTCAACAACGACATGGGAATTATGAGTGATGGGCGCGCGGGTAAACAGGGCGTTGAACCGCTGGGCGCCAATCAGCTTATAACCCATTGCCGCATTACAGACAACGGGGCAGAGGAAGAGCCCGGGTACAACCACAATCTGTATCTCGGCGGGGACAGCGTTAAAATTCAGTATTCTGAGATCGCCCGGGCGAAGACTGGGCATAATATCAAATGTCGAGTTCGTCGGGTTAATATTTCCAACTGCTCCATTCATGACGCCGCCAACCGGGAAATCGATTTGGTCGACGGCAAAGACTGTACGGACGTTCCCGGCAGTAACGCTCTGATTTCCAACTGCTCAATTAAAAAAGACCCTTTGTGTAAAGGGAACCGCGGATGTATCCATTTCGGCAAAGACGGCGGCGCGGCGCACGACGGCGCTCTCATTCTGAATAACAACGCAATTGAAACGCCATTTTCTTCGCCTGTTATCGAGCTTACTGACGGCAAAGACGTCGTATTGTTTGACAACGTCTTTTCCGACGCCGGATCAGGCGCTCCCGCAACGCTGATAAAATCTCACGGAAATCAGAAAAGTATACGGGCCGGAAACAAAATTCCAGATAAATGGAATTTAGACAATAGGCAGTAGGCAATAGGCAGTAGTATTAAATTAGTCATAGACACACTATTATATCATGTTACAATCTCGATTCTTTCCCATCCTGACGGTTTTGTTATTGACTCTTCCCGCGTACGGACAGGTGGAACTGTCTAACGGCGATTTCTCCAAAACGACAGCGGCACAGCTTGCCTCGGATTGGGGCGTAAACGGCGATACGACGTCCGTTCAGACGGTGAATATCGCCGGGAAAGACGTCCCGGTTTTGCGTCTGACGGTTAAACAGACGCGGTCAAACGTGATGGTTTATCGACGCATGTATCTGCCGAAGAATCCGCCAAAAGCGCTTAAAGTTCAGCTAAAAGTTCGATACGAGAACGTTCAGTCCGGGGCGCAGAACTGGAACGACGGACGGGTTATTATGAACTTCAAATCGTCCGACGGCAAGACGCTTTCGCCGACTCCGCACGTGCCGACGTTTAAGGGAACGTCTGACGGCTGGAAGACTGTTGAGTACGTTGTCGCCGTTCCAGAAGGAGCGCAGTTTGTCGAGCTGATGCCGTACTTCCTTCAGGCGCAGTCAGGGACAATGGAATTCGCTGCGATTCAAGTCAGCGCAACTGATCAGGCGCCGCCCGAGAAAAAAGAACGTCCCCGCGTTCAGGCGAAACCGTCAACCGTTCAGACGCCGCGCGATGTAACAGGACTGTCGGAACCGATTCGCATTGAAGGGAACCGAATTGTTAATCGAGACGGAAAAGAGGTTTGGCTTCAAGGCGTCTGCATTGATTCTTTGGAATGGAGCGCGGGCGGCGAGCATATTGAGCAAAGCGTTGCGGTCGCTCTGGACGAGTGGAAGGCAAACGTCGTTCGACTTCCAGTCAACGAGGAGTTCTGGTTCGGTCAGAACAAATGGCAAAACGACGGCGGGGAGAAGTACCGTCAGCTGGTTGACCGCGTTGTCGCGCTGTGCGCAGAACGCAAGGCGTATCTGGTTCTCGATCTGCACCGGTTCGGGACGCCGAAAGAAGAACATCAAAAATTCTGGTCAGACGCCGCCGTTCGATACAAGAATCATCCCGCCGTTATTTTTGAACTGTTTAACGAGCCGCACGACATCGATTGGGCAACGTGGCGCTCGTCCATGCAGTCGCTTCTCGACGCCGTTCGTCAAACCGGGGCGAACAACCCTGTTATTGTCGGCGGTTTAGACTGGAGCTACGATTTATCCGCCGTTGCCAGCGGGGAGTTTGTCCTGACAGATTCAAAATCCGGTCGAGGGATTATTTATTCGTCACATATCTATCCGTGGAAGATGGGGTGGCAAAAAGCGTTTATCGACGCGGCAAAGAAATATCCGATTTTTATCGGCGAAGTCGGAAACCTGCGTTCGTGGGACGATTTCAGCTTCATTCCCAAAAGCGCTCAGAATGAAGTCGTTGGAGTAGACAGCCCATGGCCGGCGGACATGCTGGGCGTGATTCAGCATTATCGGCTCAATTGGACGGGGTTCAGCTTTCACCCGACGTGCGGACCCAACGTTATTAAAGACTGGGACTATACGCCCACGGAATTCTGGGGCGTATACGTCAAACAGGCGTTGGCGGGGAAGCAGTTCAAGACGAAGAGGTTGAGATGAAGAAAGGGAGTAGACAGTAGTTTGAGGCATTAGGCAGTAGGCAGTAGGCAATAGGGAAATCTTTTCTACTGCATACTGCCTTATTTATTCATCAAACCAACGGAAAACATTAGTTTAGACAATAGGTAATATGGCGTAGTTTAAAATTCGCCGAAGGCGAACTACTACTGCCTACTGCCTCTTGCCTACTGCCTAAACCCTTACTCGTCTTTATTCGACAGCGTAACCTGAACGGAATTGGTCAGGTATTTTTTCGCGACGGTTTTGACCTGGTCGAGGGTAACTGCGTTGATTCGGGCGGCGGAACCCTTTTGGTATTCCGGACCCAGACCGAGGATTGTATCGACTGCCGCCTGAGTCGCCTGATCGCTGGCAGTCGTGTTGTCCTGGGCTTCCATGGCGATAATCATTTCCTTGGCTTTTTCGAATTCTTCTTCGGTAATCGTTCCCGCCTTCGCTTTTTCGATGTTCTTGCGGATTCGTTCGACGACTTCGTCAACGGCGTCCGGGCGGGTTTGGGCGATAATCGTGAAGTATCCGGGGCTGATTCCCGCCATGCGGATTCCGTGAACGCTGTAGACCAGCCCCGCGCCGCGCAGTTCCGGGAACGTCCAGCCGCCGGGGTATCCGCAGCCGGTAACAATTCCGTTGAGAACGTACATCGCGTTGTAATCTTCAACGTCGAGCATGGACGGGCATTCGTACCCGATGAGAATCATGGCTGTCGTCTTTTCCGTCTTGACGTGTTTGACAACCGATTTTTCAATCGTATTGGGCAGGTCGTAGGAAACGACAGGACGAGCGGTTTGCTTGAGGTTTCCAAAGAGTTTTTTCGCTTGCGCGACGGCGTCTTCTGTAGAGATGTCTCCAAAAATCGCGACGACCATGCCGTCCGGCTGAACGTACGTCTGATGGTACTTTTTGAGGTCGTCCAGCGTCAAGTTGGAAACGGACTCAATCGTTCCGCCGACAATGTGACTAAACGAGCTGGTTTTGGGCAGAGCGTTGAAGAACGCGTCGCGGGCTTCGGATCGCGGGTCGGCTTTCTTTCGTTGAAGAAGACCGAGAGCCTGAACTTTCAGCTTGGCGAATTCGTCTTCCGGGAACGTCGGACGGAGGAAGCATTCCGCCAGAATTTCCGACGCCTTGGGGAAGTCCTCTTTGAGGGTCAGGATGGATCCGGAGGTGGTGTTGCGGGCGGCTGTGAAGCCAATCGAACCGCCGATCAGGTCAAAATATTCGGCGATTTGAGCGGCTGTCATGCCTTGACAGCCTTTTTCAAACATGTTGGCTGACAGCAGACTCACCCCGGCGTTTTCCGGCGTTTCGATAACCGCTCCGCCTTTAACGTAGACCTGCATCGAAACCAGCGGCAGGTTAGGGATCCGCTTTGTCAGAACCGTTACGCCGTTTTCCAGCGTCAGTTGTTGAATGGGGAAATCGGTCGCTTCAGCGGCGCTTTGAGTCGCTTTTTGAGATTTGCCCAACGGGGTAATAACGACCTTGTTGAATCGTTCCGGAACGAGGTATTTTCTGGCAACGCGCTGAACGTCCTGCGCTGTTACCTTTTTAATCTGTTCAACGTAGGTGTTGTCGAACAGAGGGTCGCCGGTGGCAATGTACGACTGCGCCAGATTATCCGCCTGCGCCTGAATCGTCTGCAGACCAAAAATCTGCTCGGCGATTTTCTGCTTTTTGGCTTTTTCGAGCAGTTCTTCCGGAATGAGAACGTCGCGCATCCTGTAGACGTCGGCAACGACTTGGTCGACAACGGCGGGATAGTTCTCTTCCGTCAGAGACATCTGAACGGCAAACATGCCCGGCGCGTAGTTGGGGGTAGAGCTGGACGCGCCAATCGACAGCGCCAAGGGGTTGTCCATGCAGTATTTTTTAACCAGAAGGGAACTGGCTCCTTCCGCCAAAACGTAGTCGAGAATGTCCAGCGGGTACATGTCAGGTGAATCGATGCTGACCGTCGGCCAGAAAACGGTTACGTCGAAAGTCGCGCCGTCCATCTCTCTAACCGCAAAGCGGGGAGATGCCTGTAGCGGTTCCTGAGGAACGACAATGTCGTTCATCTTGCCGCGGGGCGTTCCCTCATAATTCTTGCGAACGCGTTCTAGAATCTCGTCTGTTTTGACGTCGCCAACAACGACGAAGATCTGGTTGTTGGGAATGTATCGCTGTTTATAGAAGGAAATAATATCGTCGTTGGAAGCTCGCTGCAAGACGTCCAAATATCCAATAACGGGCAGTCGGGCAGGATGCTTCAGATAGCGGGTTTCCGCCATCATCTTCCACATAACCCGGGCGCGGCTGGCTTCGCCGTCTCGAAGCTCCTGCTGAACGACCTGCAGTTCCCGATTGAATTCTTTGGGAACAAACGCGATGTGCTGCATTTCGTCCGCGATGATGTCAACTGCCTTGATGACGTCTTTGGACGGGCAGTCGATAAAGTACGCTGTTACGTTGATGGACGTAAAGGCGTTGGTAACGCCGCCCATGCGGTCGACCATGTCTTCCGTTTCCGCCTCGGTTCGAGTTGCTGTAGATCCGCCGGAAACGACGTGTTCCAGAACGTGGCTCAAACCGGCTCCAAGATGTCCGGTTTCGTTCATGCTGCCCGTGTTTTTGACAAAGCAGCGAACCGTCGCGTTGGGCGCAGTGTGGTTTTCCTGAATGAGTATCGTCAAACCGTTGGACAGTTTCGCCATCGTCAAACCGGGTTGAAGCGTTTCTCGGCTGAGTACAGTCAACGGTTCGGTTGTCGGCGCGGAAGATGAAGTTGAGTTCATAGCGGAAGGCGTAGTGGAAAGAGGTGAAATTTGAGCAAACGCGTCGCTGGACGCAAAAGCCATCAACGTTCCAATTGCCAGAAGGGCAACCCGGGACGTCCAGGCGTTGGAATGGGATTGAACGGACATAAGTTTTTCTCTTTTTGGGGGGGTAAATTGAAACAACATAATATTTTGAACTATATAAATATTATACACGAAATCAATATTTAATGATACGGCAAAAACCCCCTATTTGTTCTTTTTTATCTAAAATTGAGGGAAAAAGAGGCTGTAGGCAGTAGGGAAGAGGGCGTAGTTATTTAAACAGACGCGATAGCGTTCCTCAAGAACTGCGTAGCAGTTCAATATTTGTAGCCGTGGGTTTTAACCCACGGAGGGAGTATTTTTTGAGTTGCTAGCTTCTAGCTATTAGCTAATAGCTTATATCTCCTCCCCCCTATTCCATTTTAAAATCGGTTTTGATATAATAAATGATAATTTATAATCCGAGCGTCGCATGGACTGTTTTCATCGAACGTTTTCCCTTCCTTTTAACCTGTAAAAATGATCATGACTTTCAAAAGAAAGATTTCAAGACGAGATTTCGTTAAAGCCAGCGTCGTCATTTCCGGCGCGGCGGTTTGTCCTTTGTTTATTTCGTCCAAGGCGTTTGGAGCGAACGACCGCCTTCGCGGCGCCGTGTTGGGCGTTGGCAGTCGAGGAAATCATCACGTTCAGGCGTTTTCCGGCATCAACGGCGTGGAAATCGTCGGAACGGCGGACGCTGATTTGAATCGCGCCAACAGCGCTGCTAAATGGATCAAAGATAAAAAGGGAAACGACTGCAAAGCCGTTCAGGACGCCCGTCAGCTTTTTGACGACAAGGACGTCGATTTTGTTTCGATTGCGTCCTGCAACCATTGGCATTCGCTTTTGGGAATTTGGGCGGCGCAGGCGGGAAAGCACGTCTACGTCGAAAAGCCCTGTTCCCAAAATCTCTTTGAGGGCTGTCAGTTGGCGGCGGCGATGAGAAAGTACAACGTCTGCATTCAGCACGGAACGCAGCGACGGTGCGACTTCGGAACAAAAAAAGGCGCAGTCGCCTGGGCAAAGGGAATGTTCGGGAAACCGATTGCCGTTAAGGCGTTTGCCAATCGACCGCGCAATCCCATGCCGTTCCTTCCAGACGCCCCTGCCCCGCAAAACATCGATTGGGACTTGTGGGTCGGTCCGGCGGCGATGGTTCCCTTTAGCGAACGATACGTCCCATACAACTGGCACTGGTACTGGAATTTCGGAAACGGAGAAATCGGCAACAACGGCGTCCATTACTTTGACGTCTGCCGAATCGGTCTGACGCAGCTTTTCCCCGATCTCAAATTCCCGCAAAACGTCGTCTTTTTCGGAACGCGAACGGTTATCGACAAAGAGCATAATTACAAGGACGCCGCTGAGACACCAACTGTCATGCTGGGAATTTGCGACTTTAACGGGATCCCGCTCATTTTCCAGTCCTGCAATCTGAGAAATCGCAACAACGACAAATGGAATCCGCGAGAAGTTGGCTGGTTTGTAACAGAAGATGGGTACATTCAAGGTTCGACGTTCCATTCCAACAACGGAAAGACGGAACAAATCAATATTGACTGCGAAGCGCTCAACCCCGGCGACATCTTCCAGAACTTTATCAACTGCGTTCGCGACAATACGCCGGACAAGCTCAACGCGCCGATTACCGAAGGGCATTTCAGCGCCGGAATTTGTCACTTGGGCAACGTCTCTTATCGTTCCGGGTCAACAGCGTCTCTGAACGCCTGCCGCGACGCTGTCGGGAACAATCCGATTATGCAGCAGACGATTGACGAAACGCTCGAAAACGTCCAGTTCTGTCTGCCGGAGCTTGACCTCAACAAAGACGTTGCCTGGACGCTGGGCAAGAAGATTTCCATCAACAACGAAACATTCCAGATTGACGGCATGCCGGAAGCCAACGCCCTGCTGACGCGACCGCAGCGCGCACCGTATATCGTTCCGACAATTGATTGATTAATACGCTCCCTACCATGACACGCACCATCACAACTATCGTTTTTGCATTGTTTATCTCGCTGACGTCGGCTCTGTATGCCGACGAGGCGATTCAAGTCGTTAACTTTACCAACGGAACGGAAATTGACTACCCGGTCGCGTTGCTGCGAGGGCGTCTTTCTGACGAATCCGCAACGGAAATCGTCTGTACGAATTTGTCTTCTCAGAAAGCGTCTCGACAGATTCACGGCGACGCCTGGAAAGGTCAGTTCAAGGTTCTTGCGGAACTCGTTCCGGGGGAAAACGAACTCGAACTGACAAGTGGGGATCATAAAACGACTCTGAAACTGAACTACAAAAAGAACTCCAACCCGTTGGTCGTCCGTATGATTTACATGACGGATTCGACCGGCGACACAACGTTCCAAACGCCGTATGAAAACGACCCGCAGAATTTCAAGGGCAAGCTCGACACCGCGTTAAAGCTGATGCAGTGCTTTACAGCAGAAACCATGAACGACTCTGGGCTGGGTCGAAAGACGTTCAATCTGGAACTGGACGACAACGGCGACGTAATCGTTCACGTCTTCAAAGGACAGAAGACGATGGAGGAATACGCCGCTCTTTCCGATCATGAATGGTACGATAAGGTCTATCAGGAAATATCAAATGACTTCCCGTGGTACAATGGAAAAAACCTCGTCATTCCCGCCTATACTCGCTTTGATCCAGAAACCAAAAGGACGAAATGTCACACAGCGTTAGGCGGCGGAAGTCTGGCTCTGTTCGGGTCAGGCTGCATGTACACGTGGCCGGATTCGCTCGACGGCGTTGTCAAGGCGTTTACGGATTCCACGCCCGTTGATAAAGAGCGTTTCCATGACGACACTGCTTTCCGTTCCGTTTACTGGGCGGCGGCGTCAACGACAATTGGCGCGGCTTTGCACGAGTTGGGACACACCTTCGGTCTGCCCCATTCCAACCAGCCGCGCGACATCATGACCCGCGGAATCGACCAGCTTAACCGCTTTTTCGTCATGCGGGAAGCTCCCAGCAGATTCAATCGAGATTGGTTAGAAAACCTGGACGACCGAGCCGCCAACTGGTCGCTCATTTCCGCCGCGGCGCTGAACGTCTGCCCGTTCTTCCAGGACGAACCGCCGGCTGAAAATCAAGGGAGAGTTACGCTGCAGATCGTTGACGACGGGGAAACCGTTGAGGTCGAGGCGGAAAACGGCATCGCTTATTTCGGCGCCATGTCTGACGGACATCGCCAGTTTTTCGTTGCCCCTCAACCGGGTCAGGAACTGCCTAAACAGATGCGATTCTCCGTTCAGGAACTCAAAGACAAAGTCAAAAATTTCAAAGACGGTTTGGAGCTTCACGCTATTGACCGTTACGGAAAGACGAGAAGCGTTCATGTTAGGCAATAGGCAAGAGGCAGTAGGCAGTAGTGGTTCGCCTTCGGCGAATATCGCTCCTCACTCCTAATTCCTAACTCAAAACGACTCAGACATTCCAATTTAATCCCTGTATATTATGACTCGTTACATTACAACTATTGCTTTTGCTTTACTTATTTCACTGACGTCGGCGCTGTTTGCCGACGAGGCGATTCAAGTCGTTAATTTTACCGACGGGACGGAAATTGATTACCCGGTCGCGTTGCTGCGAGGGCGTCTGTACGACGAATCCGCAACGGAAATTGTCTGTACAAATTTATCGTCTCAGAAAGCGTCTCGAAAGATTCATGGCGACGCCTGGAAAGGCAAGTTCAAGGTTCTTGCTGAACTCGTTCCGGGAGAAAATGAACTCGAACTGACAAGCGGAGAATATAAAACGACTCTGAAGCTGAACTACAAAAAGAACTCCAATCCGCTGGTTGTCCGTATGATTTACATGACGGATTCCACCGGCGACACGACGTTTCAAACGCCGTATAAAAACGACCCACAGAATTTCAAAGGAAAACTCGACACCGCTCTCAAATTGATGCAGTGTTTTACGGCGGAATCCATGAACGACGCTGGTCTGGGCAGAAAGACGTTCAATCTGGAACTGGACGAAAACGGCGACGTCATTGTTCACGTCTTCAAAGGAAAGAAGACGGCGAAAGAATACGGTTCCGTTTCTGATGAAGACTGGTACGACATGGTTTATGACGAAGTTACGCCCCAGTTCCCGGAAGATTCCGGACGCAACCTCGTCATTCCCTCCTATACGCGCTTTGATCCCAAAACCAAAGAGACGAAATGTCACACTGCTTTGGGTGGCGGCTGTCAGGCGATGTTCGGTTCCAGCTGCATGTATACGTGGTCGGACTCGCTCGACGGCGTCGTCAAAGCGTTTACGGACTCCACCCCCGTTGACAGCAAACATTTCCATGACGATTCCGCCTACCGTTCCGTCTACTGGGCGGCAGCGGCAACGACAATCGGCGCGGCTCTGCACGAGTTGGGACACACCTTCGATCTGCCCCATTCCAACGAACCGCGCGACATCATGACGCGAGGAATCGACCAGCTCAACCGTTTCTTTGTCATGCGGGAAGCCCCCAGCAAAGAAAACGACGATTGGCTGGAAAATATTGACGACGAAGCCGCCAACTGGTCGCCCATTTCCGCCGCGGCGCTGAACGTCAACCGGTTCTTCCAGGACGAACCGCCGGTAAACGATGAAGGAGACGTCAAAATTGAACTCATCGACGACAATCAGTCCGTTAAACTCGAAGCGGAAAACGGCATCGCCTTTTTCGGCGTCGCGTCCGGCGAAGATAGACAACTTTACGTTGCGCCTCAACCCGGTCAGCCGCTGCCGAAGCAGATGCGATTCTCTGTAGAGGAACTTAAAGACGGCTGCGAGGAATTCAAAGGCGATTTGGAAATGCACGTCATTGACCGGTACGGAAAGACGGAGGGGATTCATATAAAGATTAGGGATTAATAGACTGTAGTTTAAACAGTTAGGAGTTAGGAATTAGGAGTGAGGGCGCGAAGCCGCGCGGGCAAGAGGACAAGGTTATGCCTCCGAAAAAGCCTATTTCGGCGCATCCCACGTCCATTCGGGAACCGACCCTGTCGGCGCAAAGCGCTATACCAACTCCTCACTCCTCCCTCCTCATTCCTAACTCAAATCCACTTCTGTTCCCATACATCCCCCATGCTCTTTGCTCTGGCTGACTGTAACAGTTTTTACGCATCGTGCGAGACGGCGTTCAAGCCGTTTTTGCGCGGACGCCCTGTTATTGTCCTGTCGAACAACGACGGCTGCGTTGTCGCCAGAAGTCGGGAAGCGAAACAGCTTGGAATTGCCATGGGCGCGCCGTTTTTCCAGATTCGGGAATTCTGCCGCGCCAATCGCGTTGCCGTCTTTTCTTCTAACTACGCTCTGTACGGCGACATGAGCCAGCGGGTCATGCAAACCCTGGCGTCTGCGGTTCCGGAAATTGAACAGTATTCTATCGACGAAGCGTTTTTGAACCTGACGGGAATGCGAAACGTTACAACGGAGTTTGCTGAGTCTATCGTTGACCGCGTCAAGCTCTGGACGGGCATTCCGATTTCCATTGGAATCGCCCCGACTCGGACGCTGGCAAAAGTCGCCAACCGCCAGGCGAAAATGGATGGCGTAAAAACCTGTCTGCTGCTGGACGAATCGAAGCGAATCGACGTTCTGAAACGCTTTCCAGTGGAAGAAGTCTGGGGCGTAGGACGTCAGCTGTCGGTCAAGCTGGAACGAATGGGAATCCGGTCGGCGTTTGACCTCGCTCAGCAAGACCCGGTTCAAATTCGCAAACGATTTACCGTCATCCAGGAAGCGATGGTTCGGGAACTCAACGGGGAATCCTGTCTGGGCAACCAGCAGTCCCCGCCAACGGCGAAAAGCATTCAGACGTCACGCACGTTCGGCAAGCCGCGATACGAATTCGACGCGCTTTCTTCCGCAATTTCGACGTTCGTTTCCCGCGCGGCGGAAAAGCTGAGGGAACAGGGGCAGGTCGCCCGCGCTATTGACGTCTATATTCGCACCAGCCCGTTTCGACCGGTGGCGCAATATTCAGCGTCAACCGTCGTTCCGCTTGGACGTCCCACCAGCGATACGCTTGTACTGACTCAGGCGGCTCTTGACGGACTTGCCAAAATCTTTCAGCCCAACTACGCCTATCAGAAAGCGGGAATCATCCTTATTGACCTGTCCTCCGCCGCTGTCAATCGCGCCCAGCTGACCTTTTTCGACGACCCGGAAGAACTGGAACGCCGCGCCGGACTGATGAAAACCCTCGACCGACTCAACGAAAAGTTCGGTCGCAGTTCTGTCATGACCGGAACTCAGCTTTTAGACGATTCCTGGAAATCTGTCCAGCAAAACACGTCCCCGCGATACACGACCGAATGGGACGATCTGCCGATAGTAAAATAGGGGAATAGAGTATAGGGAGTGGTTTGAGTTAGGAATTAGGAGTGAGGAGTGATGAGTCAAAGCGCCTCAAAAAATCTAATCTTTCGCAACGCCCAAACTGGACAATAGCCAAAATTCCTCTTGTCAAATTAGGTGTTTTCTGGTAATATATAATAAAGAAGCTATTGAGCAGCACGAAACAAGAGAAAGCATACGCCTTACACAATTTCTCTCGCAACTCGCTACTCGCAACTATTCACCACATCGCCACAAGGAGAGAACCATGCGTTGTACATTGATGAATATAGCCGCCTTTTTGGCTATGACCCTGTTTATGGCGTCCTGCTTTGCAGACGACGCTCCCGTTCCGACCGACGCTGCGCCTGCTGTTGAAAACGCAGAACAGACTGAGGATGCCGAATCTCAGATTCCCGCTGAAGATACAACACCCGCTGAAGAAACAGAAGCGGAAGCGAACGTCGAAGAGGCTCTTGAAGAGGAGAGCGTTGATTCCGAGGCATACCCCGTCCCAAAAAACGGAACGCCGGCAGAATATCTGGCTTTTATCGAAAAACTCATGCTCATCAAACGTCCTGCAGACCAGTCGCGGGAAGAAATGATTGCTCATTACACCAAGCTGTGTAAAGCTCAAGTTGCGGCGGCTGATAAGGTCATTGAACATAAAGACGCAACTGTCGAACAGATTCAGCGTGCGGTTGCCGTAAAAATTAAGAGTTTGCAAATTCTTATTAAGGCGGGTGATAAAGACGCGAAAGTTCAACTGTACTCCATGCCGGGTCAGCTCGAAAAAATCGGACAGTCCCAACTCGCAGACGATATTGTCATGGGATTGATTACTTTGACGTTCCAGGACGCCAAAAAGACGAACGATTATTCTGATGTTGAAAAAATCATCGAGCAGACAGGTCAAACCATCCAAAAGACGCCTGCGGAAAACAAAGAAAAGCTTCAGCGTCTGTACCTGATTAAGCTGATTTGCATCAAAGGACTCGGACAGCTCAAAGGCGTTGACAATTCTGCAGATTTTGAAGCGGTTATTGCAGAAATCAAAGAAGCCGGTTTGTCTGATATGGTTGAAGACATCTTCATGGGCAAGCTTGCCAGCGCGCTGTCAGAATCGGTTGCTCAAAATGACAAAGCCAAGTTTGATAAAACCGCTAAAGCTGTTGACGACATGATTGCCGATTACGGCGAGAAAGCCAATCTGAAGGTGGTTGCAATCGCTTTCCAGACCGCTTTTACCGAAGAAGTTTTTGATACCGCCGCCGCTGCCGCACGTTATGAAAAATACGCTGTCGCCTTTGAAAACATTCAGGACGCCAAGGTTCAGGAAATTGTTAAAACAATGCGCGGTTCTGCCAAACGCCTTACTCTCAAAGGAAAAGAACTTCCGCTAACTGGAAAGACAATTGACGGCAAAGAGTTCAACATGGCTGACCTGAAAGACAAGACCGTTTTGGTCTACTTCTGGTCGCCGTCCATTCCGCCCAGTATGGAAGAATTCAAATACTTAAGACGCGCCTATCCAGCCTACAAAGCCAAAGGGTTTGAGATCGTTTGCATTGCTTTGGACCAAAACAAAAAACAGGTTGCAAAGTTCGTTAAGAGACACAAATTCCCCTGGATTAATATGTGGGAAAAGGATGCTCGTGTTGACAGCGTTAGCATCAGCGAATACTACGGAATTATTGCTCTGCCGTGTATGGTCTTGGTCGGTAATGACGGAAAAGTGTTCTCCACTGAATTCCGAAACGATTACCTCGTTGAAACGCTTACAGAGAAATTTGGTGAACTGATTGTTAACGAAGAAGATCTCGACGACGATTTTGACGAGGACGTTGACATTGACGACGCTGACGTTGAAGACGATGCTGACGTTGAAGACGATGCTGACGCTGAAGACGACGCAGACGCTGAAGACGACGCAGACGTTGAAGACGACGCAGACGTTGAAGACGACGCTGACGTTGAAGACGACGCTGACGTTGAAGACGACGCTGACGTTGAAGACGATGCTGACGTTGAAGACGATGCTGACGTTGAAGACGACGCTGACGTTGAAGACGATGCTGACGTTGAAGACGACGCTGACGTTGAAGACGATGCTGACGTTGAAGACGATGCTGACGTTGAAGAAGACGCCGCTGACAATAAAGACAACGTAGGCAATAATGACGATGATAACTTTGAAATTGGAGACAACGTCGATATTCAGGATGACGACGTTGATTTCTGAGAAGCGTTGAGAAAAGACCAATCCTTTCCAACGCCAAATAATCATTCTAACTAATCAGGCGAATTCGCCATGTTCAGCAATCCGTTTAGTACGAAGTTTATCCGTCCGGGAGCGATCGCGTATCAGTGCGCACCCGGCAAGTCGATTTCGTACTATGCGGATTGTTTTTTATCTAACGGTCAACGGGGTCAGGTTATCGGACCGCACGGGACGGGAAAGTCTACGTTTGTTATTGCAATCCAAAAAGAACTCGCCGCTCGCGGGCTGGCCGTTCATCTTGTAACGCTCCACTCGTTTGACAAAAGTGAACTAAAGAATCTGCAAACGCTGCGGCGCGATTCCATTTTGATTCTCGACGGTTTCGAACAGCTTCCGTTTTGGCGCCGTTGGTGGATCGTCCTGTCAACCCGATGGCGTCATGTTGGGCTGCTGACGACGTCGCACGTCTCGTTTGGGCTGCCGACGCTGCTGGAAACGAGCGCTGATCTTGAAACCGCCCAAAAGCTGGTTCGAACGCTTACCGGCTCTGAACCGCCTGAAAACCTGGAAGCTCTTTTGACGAAGCACAACGGCAGCCTCCGCGAGGTTTTCTTTGAACTATACGATGTTTATGAAAAATCGCAGACGCTTTAGACAGAACTGTTATAATAGCTGTGGATTTTGTTCTTCATTCGACATTCCAATCTTGTCCAGAAATTCTTGTTCCGTCAGGACGGGAACGCCCAGTTGCTGGGCCTTGGTCAGTTTGCTGCCCGCCTCTTTACCTGCTACGACGAACGCCGTCTTTTTGGATACAGACGACGACGCCTTACCGCCGAGCTTGACGATCAAATCTTCAATCTCCTGACGCGTGAACTTTTCCAGCGTCCCTGTTACAACGATTGTCTGTCCTTCCAGCGAAGTTGCGTTGTCGTTGTCTTCTTCCGGAACGGATTCAACTTGAGAGACGCCTAATTCGAGCAGTTCCTTGAGAACCGTCGCGCCGTGAGCGTCGGAGCCGTCGGGAAGATGGAAAAAGTTCCAAACGGACGCAGCGATGGTCGGTCCGACGTCGTTGATTTGTGACAGCTCGTCTACGGTTGCGGAAAGCAGATTTTCCGCCGTTTTGAACGTCCGAACGAGAATCGTCGCTGTCTTTTTTCCGACGTGTTGAATCGACAGCGCGGTTATCAGCAGCGACAGCGGGCGGGATTTGCTGTTCTCAATCGCCGTTAAAAGGTTGTCGACCGTTGCCGTGGACTTGGGCGCCCAGTCCGTTCCCGACGCCTTCGCCTTTTCCAAGTCCTTGTCCGTTGGCTTGTAAAAAACGTTGATTAGTTCAGCCCGTCGGTCTTTAAGACGGTAGATGTCGGCGAAGGTTTCAATCAGCCCGGCGTCGACAATCGCTTCGACGTTTTTGTCGCCCAAGCCGGTGATGTCCATCGCGGTTCGGCTGGCGTAAAATCGAATTTTTTCCTTGAGCTGAGCGGGACAATCCGGATTGACGCAGCGCAGGAAAACCGCGTCGACATCTTTAACCAGCGGGGAGCCGCAAACCGGGCAGTGCGTCGGCGGCTGATACGGCTTCAGTTCAACGTCCGGCTTTCGCAGATGCTTTTCCGCTCGAACGACGTGAGGAATAATCTTGCCCGCCTTTTCCATGATGACGACGTCGCCGACGCGGATGTCTTTTTCTGCAATTTGGTCGAAGTTGTGAAGGCTTGCCCGGCTGACCGTCGTTCCGGCAATTTCCACCGGCGTTACATCGGCGACGGGGGTAATCGTCCCGTTTTTCCCGACCTGAACGCGAATGCCCAGCACCGTTGTGGGCGCTTCGTACTTTTGGAACTTGTACGCGATAACCCAGCGGGGCGACTTCATCGTCGTTCCGAGAATTTCCCGCTGCGCCAGCGAGTTGACCTTGATGACCAGCCCGTCAATTTCGACGTCGAACTGGTCGAGGTTTTCAATCATCGTTTCGCAATGCTGTTTAACTTTGTCGAAGGAGTCGAAAACCGCCGCCATCGGGGTCGGCTGGAGTCCCCAGGTCGAAACGAGATTGAGGAAATCCATGTGCGTTTTGACGGGCAATCCGTCCGTGCGCCCGATGCTGTGACAATAAAATCCCAGCTTGCGCCGAGAGCGTTCCAGCCGAACTTTTTCCTGATCCCGCAGGAGTTTGTTTCTGTCCGCCTGATTGTCAAACTGATTCGGGTCGATGGATAAAATATCCTGCCCTTTGTCGTCGTATCCCAGAGAAATGCTACCGGAAGTGAGGTTGCGCGTGTTGGCGTACGGCGGCTCGCCTTCCTTCTCTCGAATCAGGTTCAGCTCAACCAGATTGTCGTTTGTCATGAAGATTTCGCCGCGAATTTCAATCGAGTCCAGCTCCTTGAGTTCCGGCGCGGAGGCATAGTCGATTTGCAGCGTCTGCGGGACGTTTGTCAGCATGCACGCGTTGGCGGAATCGTCGTCGCCTTCCTGACCATTGCCGCGAGTTACCATCTGTAACAGCGTTCCGTTTTTGTAGATCAGAGCGCCGGAAACGCCGTCGATTTTCGGTTCGACAACCCACTCGATTTTATCGTTGGACGTTCGCTGAGAAAGATACTTTTGCGTTCGAATCGCCCAGTCGTCCAGCTCGCCGACGGAATACGTGTTGTCAATCGACAGCATCGGAACGGCGTGAACGACGCGGTTGAGCTTGGCCGATTGCGAAACGGGCGCCGGCGCGACGTGTTGAGCCTTTTTCTTAGACGTCGCTTTGGGCTTTTCCGGTTCGATAACCTCCCCAAAGAGATTGTATTCCACCTCCGGCGCGAGCGCAGCGTCGCTTTGCGGTTCCGGGTACTCGCCGCCGACGACCTGCGTTGGACTGTCGGGCGTAACCCAGTCCGGGTGCGCCGCCTCGAGGTCTTTGAGCTGACGCATGAGCGCGTCGTACTCGTGGTCTAATATCTCCGGCTGCGCCTTGAGGTAATACAGTTCGTCGTGATGACGAATCTCGGCTTTGAGTTGGTTGTATAGTTCTCGTTCGTCCATGGCATTTAAGGCAGTAGGCAGTAGGCAGTAGGGACTTTTAAACTACTGCCTCTTGCCTATTGCCTAACTCACATTCTTTCTACCGTTTCAATTCCCAGCAGTTCCAAGCCCTTTTGGATTGTTCGAGCGGTCAGGTCGCACAGAGCCAGTCGGGTTGTTTTGGCTTCTTCCGATTCCGCTTTGAGAACGGGACAGCGTTCAAAGAACGTTGAGTACCGCGCCGCCAGTTCAAACAGGTACGACGTCAGCTGATTGGGTCGGTAGTCGGAAACGGCAGATAGCAGCGCTTCTTCAAACCGTGACAGTTCGATAACCAGAGCGCGTTCTGCCGGCTGAGTCAAAACGATAGCCGGATTGGATTTTCGGAACGCTTCGACGTCGATTCCGCCTTTGTCGAAAATGCTTCTGACGCGGGCGTAGGCATACTGCATGTACGTTGCTGTGTTGCCGTTCATGGCAAGCATTTTTTCGTAGGAAAAGACGTAGTCCGAATCGCGGTTTTGGCTCAGGTCTGCGTACTTCAACGCGCCGATTCCGACTTTTCGGGCGACGTCGCGCCGCTGTTCTTCCGTCATGGACTGACACGCCTGCGACTGCTCGACGACTTTCCATGCGGCGGATTCCGCTTCGTCCAGAAGGCTTTCCAGCCCGACCGTGTCTCCGGAACGGGTTTTGAACGGTTTGCCGTCGTCGCCCATAACGGTGCCGAACGAGACGTGTTTGAGTTCGACGTTTTCGTTAGCGGGATCCATGCGCCGCCACGTGCGGAAAAGCTGCTGGAAATGTAACGCCTGACGGGAATCGACAACGTACAACACGGCGTCCGGATGAAAATGCGCCTTGCGATATTCCAGCGTCGCGAGGTCAGTTGTGCCGTAGATAAACGCGCCGTCGCGCTTGCGGATTAAAAACGGGGCTTCGGAAATTTCCGGGTTAAACACGACAACGGCGCCTTCGCTGACCTGCGCCAGCCCGCTGGCAATCATGCTTTCAACCAGCGGTTCCAGCTGCGGCTGATACGAGCTTTCCCCCAGCGTGTAGTCGAATCGAACTTTAAGCCGGCTGTAGACCTTGTCGATTTCCTTGTAACAGGACTGCATGATCTGTTTCCACAGAGCGAGGTTTTCTTCGTCGCCGTGATGCAGTTTGGACGTCTCCATCAAAACGGCGTCGCCGACCAGCTGATCGCCGTCAGGCGAATCTACTGCCTCTTGCCTACTGCCTACTGCCTCTTTAACCGTTTTCTTTTCGTCTACAAGCTGACGAACCAGCCGATATATTCGGGTCAGTTCCGCCACCGGATTGGCTTGATACGCTTCCGGGTTGAGGAATCGGCGATACCCCCAGATAATCATGCCGAACTGCGTTCCCCAGTCGCCCAGGTGGTTGTCGCTGATAACGTTGTGTCCGAGGAATTTCAGAATCTTGTACAGCGCGTCTCCGATGGACGTGGAGCGAATATGCCCGACGTGCATCGGCTTGGCGACGTTCGGCGCGGAATAGTCGATAACGATTGTCCGGGGCTTTTCAACGGCAGGGACGCTCAGGCGTTCGTCAGTCAGCTGCGCTTGAACGCTCTTTTCCAGCCAGGCGTTGTTAATGCGAATATTGAGAAACCCGGGTCCCGCGACTTCCGGCTTGGGGCAGAGGTCAAAATTCGTCCAGGCGTTGGCGATTTCTTCCGCAACG
>JAFSMW010000105.1 GCA_017447745.1 Thermoguttaceae bacterium | reverse complement strand
TTATCCCGTAGGCTCGAGATGCCTCCCAAACCGATTTCCACTTGCCTGAAACGATTTCTGACACTACGGTCTGACGAAATGCGTCTGTATATCGTTTTAACATCTTTAACCTTTCTGTCAACCGATACCAGGACAAGACATGCATTACCGTCTTTCATTTTTCATGCCCCCAGCGTTGTCTGGAGGACTTGATAAACGTTATTCCCCCAAACCGTTTGTAGACGTTATTTTTGCTGCTCTGACTGATACCTCTGGTCGAAGTTGCGGAACGTCGTCAGATGGTCGGTATTGAGCAAGTCGACTTTCAATCGACGCAGTTCCGTCCAGAACGTTGCGTTTTGCGGAGCGCCCCAAAATCGCAGGATCCGCCCCTGCTTGTGTGCTTTGTCGATTAACGCTGCCAGTTTCGCGCGCTGGTCAGCGGGAAACTCGCCTTTGCCTTTCCAGGAACTGACGCTGCCCCAGTTTTCGTTAATCGCGCCGACCATCCAAGCTGGACGAGCAGGGTTGTCCAGATCGCTAAAGCGTCCGTCGAGCGTAGCGTAGAACGTTTTCCCTTTGGAATCCTCAAACGACTTGAACGGGCGGTTGCCGGTAATAATCACCTGAACGGGGCCGGGCTTCTTCACGCCGTCTGTTACAGAAGCCAGCATGTCCTTGTACTTTTCCAGCAACGGTACCAGCGCCGCCCACGCCTCTTCCGGCTCTTCCTTGAACTCAATCCACAAATAGAACGTCTCGACGCCGGGATAAACCGTCCCGCCGTTGAGGTCGATTTGCTCTTTGAGCGTTTGGAAATAGATGGTTTCCAGATTGCGGCGCAGCATGATTTCCGCCGTAACGTGCCCCGCCCAAAACTGCCCGTCGCGGAGAAAGACGTCCGCCTCGACGCTGCAAAAGCCATGGTCGAGAGCGTCTAACATCGGGCGATTGCGCCAGTAGTCGTTATGCGAATGCCCGTCTCGAATTGGCTTGACGTCTTTCGGCGTTGCCCCGACCAGCATCGCATTCAGGGTTATCAGAGCAATAGCAAATAATACAATTCGACTGCTCCAGACGCGAAGTCTGGAACCGGTCTTTGAACGGGTTTTTGTTGACGTCATAATAGTTCAATGGGAAAAAACAACCTGATATATCCAAATCCGTATCTCTTATCCTACCGCAAACCCCGCCGAATTGCAATAGGGGGCGGGCGGAGTGCGACGGCTTGCCGTCGCTTTCATTACAAGTACCGCCGAGAATGACGATAATTATTATTCGTGCCAACAACGCTGGAAGAATAATCTATCTCAAAATACAAACTGAAAGGGTTCTTGCGTTATTGGCGCCGAAAGACGCTTTCGGATGTTCTCAACTCTTTTCTTGGAAAAGCGACGGAAAGCCGTCGCACTCCATGACGCAAGCGAAAATCTTTGAGTTACGCTTGCGCAACTCCTCCCTCCTCACTCCTAACTCCTCCCTAACAAACACTAGACTTCTCCCAACCCCCAAATTCCTCTCGCCCCCCCTTCACGAGTCCGGGTAAAAGGGTAAAATACAGCAAATCGGATTTTAGTCTGAACGTTTCAGACTATATATATTTAGTAACTTTATTTTTTGGAGATAATCAGATGTCTTTGAATACCCCCGTCGTTCCTCAGACGAACATTAAAAAGGTTGCAATGCTGTTTTCCGGCGGACCCGCTCCGGCGGCGAACTCGGTGATTTGTTCCGCCGCGATTTGTTTCTCTCGCGCCGGCATTGAAGTTTACGGCATGAAAAACGGATACACCAGCTTGGCAGACTACAAAGACGGCGACGTTTTGGTTGAAGGCAAAGATTACCTCAAGCTGAACTATAAAGACCTCGAAGGCTGCCGTTCCGAAGGCGGAATCATTATCGGATCCGCTCGCGTCAACCCGGGCAAACTCATGAAGACCCCCGCTGACCTGACCAATCCCGAAACCAACGCTCCGATGCAGCGCGTTTACAAGGCGCTCATGTCCATGGGAATCGACGCTTTGATTTCTATCGGCGGCGACGATACGCTCACCACTGCGGCTAAGTTCAAGCTGTATCAGGACACGCTCCCGGCAGACGCCAAACGAATCAAAGTCGTTCACCTGCCCAAGACGATCGACAACGACTACAAAGGCATCGACTTCACGTTCGGATACTTCTCTGCCGTTGACCTGCTGGCTACCCAAATGAGAAACCTTCTGGCGGACGCCAAAGCGACCAACTGCTACTACGTCGCCCAGCTTATGGGACGCGCGGCTGCCTGGCTTTCTTACGGCGCTTGCATCGCGGGCGAAGCCTCTCTGGTTGTTGGTTTGGAAGACATCGTTCCGGAATGGTGGATGGAAGAAGATCAGATCGACACCGCCACCGGCGAAACGATTAAAGACGCTAACGGAAACGCTCTCAAACGCAAGGTTATCAACATTCAGGCTCTGTGCGAACGCATGGCTGACACCGTCTGCGCTCGTATGGAAGAAGGCAAACCCTACGGCACGATCGGCGTTGCAGAAGGCATCGGCGAATACCTGCCCATGGAAGAACTCAAACGATGCGTTTCGGAAGACGAATACAAAAACCTCAAGCCGGACACCTTCGGACATTACCCGGTCTCCCAGCTCAAGTTCTCGTCACGTCTCGGACGCATTGTCGCGGACATCGTCAACAAACGCGTTGGCAAGAAGATCAAGTTCTCCGGCTTGCAGTTCGGATACGAAGTCCGCTGCCATCGGCCGACCGCTTTCGACATCATTCTCGGCAGCCAGCTGGGAACCGGCGCTTACCGCGCTCTGGTCGAAAAAGGCATTGACGGCGTCATGGTTTCCGTTACCGGTCAGCTGGAACTCGTCTTCCCGAAATTCGAAGACCTCATCGCGATGGAAAAACTCCGCGCCTATCAGCGCCCCATCGACCCAAACGAAGCGTTCCACCAGCTCGCTCGCTACATGGAAGCGTGGAAATAAGAAGGCAATAGGCAAGAGGCAGTAGGCAGTAGGAATGAGTTGAAAAGCTGCTAACCTTTAGCTAACTTCAGAAAACAACAAGCCCCAAGCTAACACAGCTAATAGCTTGGGGCTTTTTCATATCGGGAAAACCAAAAAAACGGCGACGTCCCACAAGGCGTGGGAGACGATTAACGCCCAGAGGCTTTTGGGGAACAGCCGGTAAACCAGTCCCTGGAATCCGCCCGCGACGGCGGCTGCCATGACGAGCATGAAATTAAACGACCAGATGTGAATGAGCGAATAGCAGATTAGCATCCCGATAAAGCCCCAGTTCTTGCCCCAGAGTTCACTCAGTTTTCTTTGGAACGTCCCGCGCCAAAATATCTCTTCCGCCGGTCCGACGATAAACAGCAGAGCCAAGCCAACCAGCGGCTTATTGATGTTGTTTCCCAGTTCGTAAATGGTGTCAACCTGCTTTACGGTAAATGGAAGAATCCGGGCGGAAATATAGTCTCCCAGCCAGAACACGCCCCAAAGAGCCGCCGCCAAGACCGCGCCGACTGCTATCCCGGCAATCCAGCCCAACGGCTTTTTGGGAAGCTGCTGCGTCCATTCAGGGAAAAGAAACGTCGTCAGCGTCAAGACCGTAACAGCGGCAACGGTTATTCCAATCCAGAAGTTGACCAGCGGCGCCGTCCATGGGCTGAACATGAAATACCAGAACGCCTGAACGACCAACAGCAGAAACAATAAGCGAGGTTTCATATTACGATAATAAGATTAAGCCAATAAACGAGGACGCATGGGGGCGCAATTGAAGCGTAATTTCGTTCGCTTCGCTCACTCCATTACCGCCTTTCAATCTATACTACTCCCTATTCCCTAATCTACACCCACGCTGCAACCAGAAACGACGTCGAGAGCGTCAAGCCGAAAACGAGCTGCAATTGCGCCGTCTGGACGTCGAGGTCGCAAATGGCGGCGCAGTCGTCGGCGCGTGTAACAGCCGTTTTGACCGCTTTAATCGCTAGCGGCAAAGCCATTAGCGACAAGAGCGTCCAGACGGGAATTCCATGGAATACAATCGCCGCGGCGCCGAGCCAAATAAACGGGAACAGGAGTTCAAAGACGTATAAAAATGCTGACGCCGGCGACCCGATGAGCATGCTGAACGTTTTAATGCGCGCCCGGGCGTCGGTGCGGATGTCGCGCCAGTTGTTGGCGTGGAGAATCGCAACGGTTATCAGCCCAATCGGAATAGCCAAAACCAGGTTTTTCGTATCAATCGAACCTGTTACAACAAACGTCGTTCCCAAAATCGGCAGGATGGAAAAGGCGACGAAAATCACGGCGTCGCCCAACGCGCGAAACTTGAAAAACGGGTACAGGAGCACAAACAAGATCCCGCAGGCGCCAAAATAGAGCAGTCGCACGTCGGTTCGCCAGACGAGGAACAACCCCAGGACGGCTCCCAACAGCAGGACAAATATCCCGTAAAACAGAATTTCCCGCGGGGCAAATAGTCCATGAGTCAGATTGGGCGACCCGAACGTGTCTTCCCGGTCGACGCCGTGCTGGAAATCGAAGTAGTCGCTTATCAAATTGGCGGACGCCTGAAAGATAATCATTCCTAACGCCGCTAAAAAGCCGTTGATCCAGTTGCAATCCATCGGTTCAACGCTGTTGCGCCAGTACAGCAGCCCCAGCGTCGCCACAACAGGCGTTAAAGACGCAGGGAACGACCACGGTCTGATCGCTAAAAGCCAGTCTTTTATGGAATGTCCAAACATAAGTCTCTCCCGTTAGTCGTCTTCAATAATAACCTTTTTTGCTGTGCCGGACACCTGAATTTCTCCCGGAAGAATTTTGACCTCCGTCAAGGTAACTTTGCGGCTATGATAAATCAGCGGGTCTGTTTTCCAGTCGTTGACCGAGTCGATGTCGCGCCAGTCCATAACCAGTTCGATTTCGCCTTTGTCCGTCATTTTGATTTCGCATGGAATATTGGCTTTCTCGAAGTAGTTTTTCAACTCGTTTTTAATAATCCCCTTTGAAATGGGAATGACGCCCAGTTTGACCTGTTCGATTATCAGATGATAAACTCCCGGTTCCGGAACGGTAAAGCGAACTTGCGCCCAAAAAACCGACTCGAAATCCTCCGGGCAGAATTCCATGGCGAAATTGATTCTGTCCTGTTCCAGATGAACGCGAGGATAATACGCCCCGATCGGAATCAGCCCCGGCAAATCCTGCTGAATTCGCCGTTCAAGCCAGCCGTTAATCTGATCTTCGGTATACGTCGCGCTCCATTCCTTTTTGCGGCGGATGTCGTTGAGCATTCGCCCGGAAGAGAACACAAAGTCTTTTGCGTCCTGTTCGAGCTTTTCTTCGGCAATTTCGATACGCTCTCGGTAGAATTCCGGATAGTACGTAATCGCTTTATGATACGAAAATCGAATTAAAAAGCAAATCGTTCCGATTGCAATTACTACGATAGCGCCAATTTTCAAAAATCTGTTCATATAATATAGTATCCATTAAAAAGGCATTTTTGTCAAGAGGGGCGGCGAGGCGCCGGTGAGGCAGTAGGCAATAGGCAGTAGTTTTTTAAACAGACGCGATAGCGTTCTTATAGAACTGCGTAGCATTTCAATAGTTAATAGCCGTGGGGTTTAATCCAGGGAGGTAATAGTATGGGGAGCGCTTTGCGTATTCTCGCCACTCGCCACTCGCAACTAATTGCTAATTGACAATTGCTAATTTTTCTCCCTCCCCCCTTGCAATATAATATTAATTGGATATAATGACCCCAAATTGTTTAAGACAGTTGTCTAAACAGTAACCCGGTGGTGTAGTGGTAACACAAGGGATTTTGGCTCCCTCGTCCCTGGTTCAAATCCAGGCTGGGTTGTTTTTTTGTTTAATCCGTCTTCGTTTTGACAAGCGATCCTCAACGCAGACGGTTCCTTTAGAGATCGCGTTTAACGTCCGGCGTTTGTTACCAGGCGTGCCTTTTATCGGGAGAATCGTACTCTCGACGCTCAGCATTCTATCCGGACGTATACCCTCAAGCATTTAGAAGGAACATCTTTCATGTCCGAAACTGCTACCCCTGCATCCCCCGTATCTGCAATTGTAACTCAACTCATTGAAAGCGGCGTTCATTTTGGTCATCGCGCCAGTGGTTGGAACCCGAAGATGCGTCCGTACATCTACGGTCGCCGCAACAAGATTCACATCATTGACGTCCGGGAAACCGTCCGCGGTCTGCTTCGCGCTAAAAAGTATCTGGCGCAGGTTGCCGCCGCTGGCAGTCTGATTCTCTTTGTCGGAACCAAGCGTCAGGCTGGCGACGTTGTTGCTGAACAGGCTCAACGCTGCGACATGCCGTTCGTTTCAGAACGCTGGTTGGGTGGAACGCTCACCAACTTCCGCACCATTCGCAAAAGAATGAGCCGTTTGGAAGAACTGGAAGCCCTGCTCAACAGCGAAGAAATCAATCTGTATTCCAAAAAGATGCAGTCCGCGCTCAATCGCGAATACCGCAAGGTTTATCACAACCTTAACGGTCTGCGCCTGCTCAATCGCTTGCCGGAAGTCATCGTTTTGATTGACCCCCGCAAGGAAAAGAACGCTGTTGCTGAAGCTCATAAACTTGGCATTTCGACCGTCGCTCTGATCGATACCGACTGCGATCCGGACGAAGTTGATCTGGTTATCCCCGGCAACGACGACTCCATTCGTTCAATCGAATTGATCATGACCAAGCTCGCTGACGCCGTTTTGGAAGGTAAAGCCCTCAGAACTGCCCAGAACGAAGGCAAAGAAGAGTGATTTGATTTTAGTTTACAGCGAGAATTACATTTCCTTTCTCGCTGCGTACAGAATTCAGATTCCATATTAACAAATAACCCCGTATAGCTAAGGAGAATATACAATGGCTGAAATTACCGCTGCATTGGTTAAAGCGTTCCGTGACAGAACCGGTTTGCCGATGATGGATTGCAAAAAAGCTTTGACTGAAGCTGATGGCGACCCCGAAAAGGCGTTGACGATTCTGCGTGAAAAAGGCAAGCTCAAGATGATCGAAAAAGGCGCTGAACGCACTACAGAAGAAGGCGTTTTGGCTACCGCCTGCAACGAAAACGGCGTTGCGATGATCGAA
This sequence comes from Thermoguttaceae bacterium, assembly GCA_017447745.1. Lineage (GTDB taxonomy): Bacteria > Planctomycetota > Planctomycetia > Pirellulales > Thermoguttaceae > RUG11551. Next base: position 27,954 of record JAFSMW010000105.1, on the reverse strand, counting down.
CTGCTTTGCGAAAGCGCTCCCGTTGCTGGCAACCCGGAATTCCTTCAGTTGGCTCAGGACATTGCTAACGTCTACCTGGAAAAGGGCGGACAGACTGCTGAAGAAGTTATGGGCAACGCCTCGCCGTCCAAGGAAGGCATGACCCTTCAGGAACAGATGGAAGAACTCTACAACCGTATTCGCGAAGTCTTCCGTTTGAGCCGCTTCACGCGTCTGGAAGGCAACGGCGCCGCTTACGTTCATCACAACAAAAAGGTTGGCGTTATCATTGCTACAGAAGGCAAAAACGACGAAGCTGCCAAAGACGTCTGCATGCACGCCGCCGCCATGCATCCGGAATACCTCGATCGTTCCCAGATTCCGGCTGAAGTCATTGCCAAAGAACGCGAAATCCAGCTCGCCGCCATGGCTAACGATCCCAAAAACGCCGGCAAACCGGAAAACATCCTCAACAAGATTATCGACGGCAAAATCAACGCCTTCTACAAGGCCAACTGTCTGGTCGATCAGGAATTCGTCAAGGATTCTTCTCTCTCTGTTGGCGCGTACGCCAAAAATAACGGCATTACCGTTACTCAGTACGTCAACTGGACTTTGGGAGCCAAATAAAGCTTTTTTAGCAGGGCAGGGCGCTTTCTGATTAACTTTCGAAATGCGCCTTGGCTGAAGACATCAAATCAGACAGAGGTTTCGTCGATGAGGCGGAACCTCTGTTTTGAAATATCAGTCTATAGCGGTTTTGTTCTTTATTGATTATCTATAATATTTATTATGGAACCGAATTCGCCCAATCCGCCGAAAAAATTTGTCAGACTTCCGATTTATCTGGGAAGATGCGCCTTTTTTTTAGCTTTTGTTCCGTTGGCGATGACGTTTCTGTGCATTGTTACAGAAAATTCTTTTAGCAGTCTGATTGACCTGTATTACTGTTTTGTTACGCCGTTTCAGATTTGTAAATGGTCGGCAATAATATCCTTGTTACTGTCTTTCTCTACCAACATTGCAGCAAGACTGATCTATCATTCTGACTATGATGCCTATTGGGAAGAGTATTCTGCGACAAGATGGCTTGTTAGCCGCTCAACAATACTGGTTGTACTGGAAATCGCCTTTTATTTATATGTTATTACGTTTCTGAACTGAAAACAGCCCGTTGAGGCTAGAGTTCCTGTTTGGACTCGGAGTCGTCTTTCTGTTTTGCTGTGAGGATCGCGACGATTGTCAGGAGAATGCCTGCAATAATAAAACCGTTCCAGAGTTCTTTAAACCATAGTATTCCTGCCAAGGCGCCCAGCGCGACCTGAGACGCGTTGAGAAGGTTCATGTACGCCAACGACGTCGTTCCCAGCCCTTTAACCAGAGCGGCAAAGGCGATCAGATTTGCAATTCCCGCTACCAACGCGACTCCAAACTGCTCATACGTTAAAGCGGTGAAAATTCCAGACCCGTGTTCCATCCAGCTGAGCGTTCCCAGAACTATCGTACCGCTGCCGGGAACGAGCAGAATCGGAACCCAAAACGGGACGCTGTTTTTATGAGCCACCCTGACAGACGCCATGGTCGACGAGTTCATGATTCCAACCAGAAGCCCGCCGAGAATAACAAGAGCAATCGCGCCCGTTCCGAATTTGCTCAAAGAGGTTAACGTGTCAGCGCTGAGTCCTAACCCTATTCCAATACAACAGACTGCCGCTAAAACGATCGACAGACCGATAAACGTTCTGACGTTAAATCGCTCTTTGAGACAAAGCAGATCAAACGTCTGAGCGCTGAACAGCCCGCCCGTCCAGACGCATGACAAAGCAATTGCAATTCCAGCCATGTCGAACAGCCAAATATACGTGATGTTTCCCAGAACCTGCATCAGACAGGAAACGCCAAAGAGCAAGCCCCAGAATCGCCATTGGTTCGTTGGGATTGTATGACGAATCAGACCCCAAATTACAATCGGAAGCGCAACAAACGCTGCAACGGATTCTCGAATAAACAGTGGCAGCGCGTATGGACTTTTCATCTCAACCAGCTGACGAACACAAAGAGCGGAAATCGTATAAAACAGAGCGGCTACGATTCCGTAGAATAATCCGCTTGACAAAAATCCCCCAGACGGGTGCGGGGCGTCCGCGTTAATCACTTCGACAGCGTTTTTGTTTGTATTCGACATGATTCTTATATTGTGCCGATTTTCGAAAGAAAATCAAGAGGGGCGGGCGGCGAGGGGATGGAGTGCGACGGCTTGCCGTCGCTTTCATTACCAGAATTGCCAAAAGCGACGATAAAGGCCTATTCGTGCCAACAACATCGGACGAATTAAAATATCGAAGACAATATAAAATTGTTCTAACGTTACTGGCACGAAATACTCTTACTAAGTTCTCATTGTTAATCCTTTAAAAGCGACGCCAAGGCGTCGCACTCCATATTGTAATATTTGATTTGTCGTGTATAATGTCAATAATATAATGAATTACACTAACAACAAACAATTATTTGCCATGAAAGCTTTGATTATTTTATCCAATCCGCAGTCGGAAGCCAGTTTCTGCGGAGCGATTGCCTCAACCGCTGCCGACGTCCTTCGAGCTGCCGGAGCCGACGTTGTTGTTCACGACCTGTACGCCGAGAATTTCGATCCCAATCTGACGACCGAAGAACTGAAAAAGAGTCTGGACGAACTTGACGGTTCGATTCGGAAATCCATCGACGAACTGTTTGCCGCCGACGTGTTGGTTTTCGTTCATCCAAACTGGTGGGGAATGCCGCCGGCGAACCTGGTCGGCTGGATTAGCAGAGTCGTTCGACAAGGAGTCTGCTATCGATTTACAGAAAAAGGTCCGGAAGGCTTTCTCGGCGGGAAAAAGACGTTTGTCTTTACCACAGCCAATACGCCCGCTGACATTGAGGAGAAGTTCAATCACGATCCGATTCGCAACCTCTGGACAAATATCATCGCCAACACGGTTAATCTGGACGACGTAACTTACGTCAACTTTACGTCGATTATCCTGTCTGACGACCAACAGAGAAAAGCGTGGCTGGAAGAAGTCAAAGCGATTGTCTCCAGCGCGGTTAAATAGTTAAATAGTTAAATAGTTAAATAGTTGCGAGTTGCGAGTTGCGAGTTGCGAGAGAAGGAACAAAGCGACCAACGGGAGCGGTTATAATACGTCTCGCGCGGCAGCGCGGGTCGGGAGCGGCGCCTCGCCGCCGCCTCGCCGTCTAATTCAAAAAGCCGGGGAACGCCAGACCCAAGCCGTTGATTATCATCTGAACCGCCATAACCATCAGCAGGAACCCCATCAAAGATTCCAACGCGTCCAGAACTTTCACGCCTAAAATCTTTTCTATACCCCGAGCGGCAATAAGCATTGCCGCAGCGGGCGCCCAGGCGATAAGGACAGCCAGCAGCAACCCGGACAGCGGCGAATACGGAGCGCCGCGCGTCAGAATTACCATCGTGATTGACGACGGACCGGCAAACAACGGAAACGCCAAGGGAACAAAAAACGGCTCTTTGTTGCGAACGCCGCCTTTGGTTTCATGCGTTCCGAAAACCATCTTTGCCGCAACGCTAAAAAGAATTATCCCGCCGGAAATCGACAAGGCAATTGTCGAAATATGCAGCAACGCCAAAATCTTTGCGCCAAAGAACAAAAATGTCAGCAGAATTCCCAAACTCAATAGCATTTCCCGAATCATGATCCGATAATAATCCTTTGTGGAATAATCGTGCATGATTCCAGCATAGGCGGGAATGTTGCCTAGCGGATTGAGAATCAAAAACAGCATGATCGCCGTCTGAACGACGAAGTCAAAATATTCTTTGTCCATATATGGAGTGCGACGCCTTGGCGTCGCTTTTCCAAGAATAAAAGTTAAGAATTTCTAAAAACGTAATTCGTGCAAATAACGTTAGAACAATTATAATAAAACGAATACTTATTGTTCTTTGCGTTATCTGCACGAATGTCATTTATCAACGTTCGCATCGGAACTGGTAATGAAAGCGACGTCAAGGCGCGAAGCCGCGCGGACAGTAGGACAAAGTTTTGTCTCCGAAAATGCCTTTTTGGCGCTACCCACGTCCAATCAGGAACCGACCTTGTCGGGCGTCGCATTCCAAAATTACAGATTGGTAAGCACTCGTCCGTATTCGCTGCGTTCGAGCTTCGGAACGTCGTTGATCGTCATTTCGTACTGGTTTCGACAAATGTCCATTGTCGCCTTGGCGTTTTCACGATCGTCATTTGCGAGGTACGCTCTGGTTAAATGGAAGTAATAAATAGCCGTCGGATTTTTGGCAACCGCTCGTTCAAGGTCGGAAACCGCCAACGTCAATTTTGCCGGGTCTCGGTCGTTGAACGAAAGCAGCGCCAGTGCTCGCGTATCGAGCAGATATTCTGCCGGACCGTGAATCTTGATGGCTTCGTTAATTATATCCAACGCCTTTTGCGGATTTTTGCCTGTAACGGACAGCGCGTACGACAAATTGTTATAAATAACGACTTTTTGCCAGTCTGTAAGATTTGACTCTTTGAGAATATCCTCGTAAATTTTTTCCGTTTCTCCGATCTTTCCTTCCAGCATTTTCAGTTCAGCAATCTGAACGCGAATAGTAAGATTGTTTGGATACTCCTTTTCGTATTCGCTCAGAATGTCGCCAACCTTTTTGAGCTGTTCTGGCGTGGACGGTCTCGGATTGACACGAAGCAAATCCAGCAACGCTTTGAGAATCTCGTCTGTCTTGAAACGAGAATCGTTTTTCAAACCTGCCAGCAAGTCAATGGCTACTTCAAGCTTTTTACGACGAGCAAGGAAGTCTGCATAATCCAAAACGCCCTTTGGAGATTTTTCCATATAAATTTTGAACGCTTCTTCCGCCTTGTCAACCTGACCAATTCGGTTAAGCTGACGAGCGATAATCGCCATCTCCTCTGGTTGAGTGTCTTCAATGGAATGGAAGTAGTTCATAAGCATGTCTGCCGCCTGAGTCTTTCTGTCTTGAATTGACAACAGTTCAGAACGAAGCAAAACAGAGATGATTGTTTTGGGGAAGCTCTGTTCCAGACGCGTTATGTATGGCTGAATTTCTTCAGCTGGGAGATTGCGGCGAAGCATCATTCGGATAAATTCGGTAATGTATCGAATGTTGTTCGGTTCGCGAATGCAGAGGTCTTGCATTTGTTCTCTGGCAACGTCCCATTTACCCGCTTCGTTATACAAACGAGCTAAAATGAACTGCTCTTCCGGTTCAAGTTTGACTCCTCGTTTGATAATGCTTTCCATAAGTTTAATTGCCTTGCCGCGGTCTCGGGGGTTATTGCAGGAAACCAGAATAATCGCCTTCATTTTGACGTCTTCCAAAGACGGCGTGTCGCTTTCGGCAATATTGGCGTCTAAAAGCTTAATGCCTTCCGCCTGATTTTCCATATTGTAGTTGATGGACAGAAGCAATCGGACAAAGTTTCGTCTTGCCCAGTGAAGCCTGGTTTTATTTGGATCCGGTCGCTCCTCGTTGAGCTGCATGATTTTTTGCAGATAAGGCAGCGCCGCGTCCGGACGAGTTGTTTGAAGCAGGAATTGACTCATGCCGTACAACAGCGGCAAACTGTGAGGATTTCTATCCAGAGCTTCTTTATACAATTCGTATGTTTTCGGCGCGTCGCCTTTGATTCTCATGGCTTCCGCCTTTGCCAGAGCCAGGTTTTCACCCTCGTATTGGTTGTCCATGGCGGCAATCAAAGAGTCAATTTCAGAGAAATCCTTTTTCTCTTTCATGACGGTAATAAGCCCTAAAGCCGCGTCAACGTTTTTAGGATCCAGTTCCAGAGCTTTCTTCAACGCTTTGTACGCATCGTCCAGCTTTCCGGCTTTGAGAGCAATTTGCCCAAACCAGAGCTGTTCAAGAGAATTGTCGCTGTCGCGAGCAATTCGTTCCGCCGTTTCAAACGCATCGTTGATGTCGCCCGTCGTTGCCTCGATGGATACCTTCAGACGATTGAGCTTCGGATCCTGAATGCGTCCCAGGTCGCTAAGAATCGCCTTGGCTTCATCCAAACGACCTTCTTTGAACAACAGGTAAACCAGCTGCGAGTTCTGTTTGGGAGTTAAAGATCCCAGCTGACGCATACGGTTTAACGCAGCAATGGCGTCTGTATTGGAATTTTCCAAAATCGCAATTTCGTATTGGAGCATTGGAATTTCAATCCAGTTCGTTCGCGCCTGATAGGCTTCTTTTAACAAGTCTTTAGCTCGAAGCAAAGAGTCTCGCTTGAGTTTGTTGTTGCGAATCTGCCAGACAATCTGAGCGGCTACGGCAAACTGATATTCGCCGGATTTTTCGCCGATGACAGTTCTGACTTTTTCTAACATCTCATTGATAAGCTTCTCGTCGTTTGCCGCTCTGGCAAGAAGGAACTTTCTCAGGATGATGTTGGTATTATCCGGATTGAGATCGTATAATTGCTGTAACGTGTCTTGAGCTTTGCTAAATTCATTCAGAACGACATACATTTCTGAAATGGATTTTAATGCTGAAATCTTCTTTTCAACCGGAAGAAGGCTGATTTCTTTGAGCAAAGCGTCTACTTTTGCCGTTGCTCCAACTTTGCCTTCCGCCAGAATCTCTTTCAGTTCGACATTTAACAACGCCGTTGAATAACCGACTTCTTTTTTACCCTGAGCAATATAATTTTTTGCCAGCTCAAGATCGTCTTGAAGGATCGCAACCATCGCCAGCGCCGACCAGTATGACGCCTGCTTGGGATTGCCCAGAAGAGCCTTTTTAAGCAACGTTTGCGCTTCGTCGAACTTTCTGTCTTTAACCAGAACTTCACAACGAGCTAAAACCTGAATGGCGTCGTCCAACTTGACTTCTCCAGCCTCGTTGTCTGCAAACATTTTCAGAACCGTTTCCGAACGCTGATCTTCCGGCAACTGCTTTTGACGAGCCAGTTCCAGCTGATAAAAAATCGCCTTGAGCTTTTCGTCTGAGAAGAACGCTTTATCGCCAATCTTGTCTTTCACTTTAACCAGCTGTTCGCGAGCTTCCGATTTTCGACCTAAATGGAACAACGCCAAGGCGTATCCGGTTCTGGCGCGAACGGACTGCGGCATTTCTTTAAGAGCTTCGCCAAACATTTCCAGCTGAAGGTCGTACTGCTCCAGTTGTTCGTAACAGATGCCCAGATAGACCTGAGTTTGAGCGCGCAGTTCCGGAGGAATCTGCCCGTCCAGACGCGCTTTGTTAAATGATTTAACTGCATTGCGCCAGTCCTTTTGATAAAGCGCCAGCTGCCCTTCAAAGAACTGAATCATGAATTCAGGATATTTCTTTTTCTTGATTTCCGCCAGATAACTTTTGGCTTCCGTGAATTTCCCGGATTTGATAAGGACGTCCAACAGCCTGAACTTCGCAACGGCAGAGTCTTCTTTTTCTGCGTTTTCTCGGGCAAATTCAACCGCCTTTTCTGGACGGTCTCGCTGTAATTCAAGCTGCATTCGAAGACTTACGCCGCGTTCGTCGTCCGGGAATAGCTTTTGGAACGTTGCCAGAGCAGTGTCCGCATCAGAAAAACGTTTATCCTGCATGGCAATTGAAACATTGGTTACAAGAGTTTCCTTGTCTTCCGGATTTATACCGTTAGCGTTGTTAAGCTCGGTTTTTGCCTCGTCCAGACAGTCGTGATCCATGAGAAATCTGGCTTTTAACGAGTACGCCTCAGCTGTTCTGCCGTTAGCGTCAGTCATTTTGTCCAAAATGACTTTGGCGTCTTTAAGGTTTGACATGTTGTCAGCGTAGATTTCTGCGCTGCGAAGATACGCCTGCAAATAAGTTGGATCCCTCTGCATAATCGTCGAAAGGGTATCCAACGCCTCACGATATTTATTGATTGCGACCTTGCATTCTGCCATGTCGAGCAAAATCTTCATATCGTTGGGGTATTCTTTTGTCAAAGCAGTAAAGTGTTTGATTGCATCGTCGAAACGGTGCATTCTTTTGCAAAGATCTGCCAGATTGTGAAGGATTTCAGGATCCTTGCGGTTTTGCGGGTATCTCAACGCCTTTTCCTGGCATTCCAAAGCCTCTTTTTGAAACTGAGGATTTTTGTTGGCAAGTTGAGCTGACGCTTTGGCGCGAATCAAGTGGGCTGTCGGATCGTCAGGGAAAGAGGCAAGGTATGTGTTGATGTTTCTGATGGCGTCTTCATAGTTGCCGTCAGCAAACGCCGTTTCGCCAAGCTTGAATTTGTTGTAGTTATTGCGTCTTACCTGATACTTCTGAATAAGAAAAGCTGACAGAACAATTAACAAAATCACAAAAAGGATGATAACCAGAGCTACAATGTTGACTCTTCGTTTTGCCATCTCACTACCTATAATTTGAGGATTAAAAAAACACGTTACCAGTATATGTATGATACATACACGGTGCAAAATTCTTCAAAAGCCGAATTCTACCAAAAACGTATAACTATAAAAATGGTATAGCCGAACTCATAATTATGATTTGACGTTTGGCGCCCCAACAGATCAAAAATATTAAATCCGAAGACGACGTAATCAATCATAATATATTATTATACCATAATTTTTCTCTTATATCTATAGGAGAATCGGGAAAAATACCGTTTAAAATTAAAAATATTTTAACGGGATATACAAAATCATTCAAATTAATTACTTATACATAATATACGAAATTTAGATAAATTGGTTTGGCTTAAAAATTGTTTTCTTGAAACTAAAACGTGAACCGCTTATTATAGTTGAAGGAATGAAATTGGCTGGAGTGGTAGCGTTTAAGCGTTTCTTTCACGGGAAACCGACCAAACGCATGTCTTAGACCGCCGGTTGGCGGAGGCTCCGCCCACATAGAACCTTGGCGGTTTAATATTAATAGCCGGGGGGCGCCCACGAACTGAAAGAATAACTAAAAAAGAAGGCGACCAATTTCCCTTTCTTATCCACCAAACGCTAAACGTCGAGGGGTAAGAAAAAGGACGGACCCGATTAGGATGGAACGAAGTGTGCAGCGCCGTCCGTAGACTAAAGTCGACGGTTATAGAAATGGCGTCCTCTCTGGGACGCATTTCAGATTCTCATCGTATCTATATTCGCAAGAAAAATAATGGGAGCGCTCCATCTTTCGTAAGCCCCCCCTTGTCAAAAAAGAAAAAATGATTATATTGACAACTGAAAAATTTAGGAAAGATATTTTCTAAGTTATTTCATCCGGGGCGTGGCGCAGCCTGGATAGCGCGTTTGACTGGGGGTCAAAAGGCCGCTGGTTCAATTCCAGTCGCCCCGACTTTTAGGCGTATTCTTTTGAATACGCCTTTCTTTTTTTGTCAGTTTGACAAGTCGATTTTTGTTTCTAATTTAATTATGGGAGTTCTTTTACAAGAATGGAAGTTATCAGATTCGTATTTGTCGATAAACTTTTGAGTAATTTCTGATTTTTTCTTTCTGTATCCCGCCTGTCTCTCTTGACGAAAATGCATTTTCAGGTTATATTACATTACATTATTGTCGAATCGGTATTTCGGCAAACTTTATTAAACTTCATATTTTTACAAACTCAGGTTTAAAACATGGATAAAAACCAAAAACGTCAACTGGAAAGTAATGATCTGGGCGAAAGCGTGATGAATGCATTCGAGAAGATTCAACCTTATATTACTCATATTTTGGTGGCAATTCTCGTTCTGATTGTGGCATACATTGGATATAAAATTTACAACGTCAACGTGAAAGCTAACGAGGCGTTGGTTTCCGAACGGATTATCAATAACATCGACAAACCTGCGGAATTGGAAGAAGTTGCTCAGAACGTGTCAGGTTCTCTTGGCGCGTGGGCGTGGAACTTGGCGGGCAATGCTCGTTTGGCGGAAGCCGTTAGTAAAATTCCAGCTGACCGCGCTGGCGCAATTGACGATTTGACTCAGGCTGAAAAGAATTTCAAATCTGCCCTTCAATCCAATAATGCGGAAGCAAAGCAGATGGCTTACTTTGGTTTGGGGCGCGTTAACGAACAGAAAATCGCCACAACGCCAGAAAAGACTGACGAGAACGTCAAAGCCGCTCTGGATTCTTATAATACACTGGTAAAACGATGGCCTGCCAGTATTTATACCAGACAGGCAAAATTGAGAATTGCCGCTTTGAATTCAGAAGGTTATGTTGCGACGTTGTCAAAATTCGCTTCTGAACAACCGACTCAATCTGAACAACCGACTCAATCTGAACAACCAACTGAACAAACAACTCCAGCTGAAGGGAAAACTCCGGATGTTGAGTTGCCAGCGCTTGAAGAGATAACTCCAGCTGAAGAAGCTGCTCCAATCGAAGAAGCCGCTCCAACGGAAGAAAAACCGGCGGAAGAAGCCGCTCCAACGGAAGAAAAACCGGCGGAAGAAGCCGCACCGACGGAAGAGAAACCGGCAGAAGAAGCGGCTCCTGCGGAAGATAAACCAGCTGAAGAAGCTGCACCTGCGGAAGAGAAACCGGCAGAGGAAGCCACTCCTGCTGAAGAGAAACCGGCTGAGGAAGCTGCACCTGCGGAAGAGAAACCGGCAGAGGAAGCCACTCCTGCTGAAGAGAAACCGGCTGAGGAAGCTGCACCTGCGGAAGAGAAACCAGCTGATGAAGCGGCTCCTGCGGAAGAGAAACCAGCTGAAGAAGCCGCTCCGACGGAAGAGAAACCGGCAGAAGAAGCTGCTCCGGCGGAAGAAAAACCTGCTGAAGAAGCTGCTCCGGCGGAAGAGAAACCTGCTGAAGAAGCGGCTCCTGCAGAAGAGAAACCAGCTGAAGAAGCGGCTCCGACGGAAGAGAAACCCGCTGAAGAAGCGGCTCCTGCGGAAGAGAAACCCGCTGAAGAAGCGGCTCCGGCGGAAGAGAAACCGGCTGAGGAAGCTGCTCCGGCGGAAGAGAAACCAGCTGAAGAAGCGGCTCCTGCTGAAGAAAAGCCTGCTGAACAAGCCGCACCTGCTGAAGAGAAGCCCGCTGAAGAAGCTGCTCCGGCGGAAGAGAAGCCAGCAGAAGAAAAGAAATGATTTAAACTGTATAAGAGTTATCTGTAAGACCTCTCCGATTCTGTTGGAGAGGTCTTTTTATTATTCTATGTTAAATATTATCTGCGTCTTTTTTGCAGGTTTGTATAAATTGTCTAATATTCAATTGTTGCCTATTTTCTTAAATTGATATATTCATAAAGTTTGACTAAATTATTTGACCGGTAATTCCGATACAATCAATAGAATCTGATTTCATTTGATTAGGGCAGAGTATCGTTTGTGGTATACGACTGACAAGTGAAAATCTCAGATTTATATTTATTCAGGAGTATTTTAAGATGCGATGTAAACCTGGTTTATTATCGATAATAATAGCGATATTATTGACTTCGTCGGTTTTGGGTCAGGAGACGCTGGAACAGGCGTGGGAACAGGCAATTTCAGTAAGCCGTAAGCTGGAGGCGGAAGGATATAAAATTAATACCGCTCAGGCGACGCGGGAGGCGGCAAGCGCAGCTCGAATGCCGCAACTGGCGGTCGAAAGCAGTTATACAACCATGTCGACAACTCCTACGATGAAAGTTGACATGGGTCAAGCGATGCAGGGTATTGCATACGCGGCGATACAATCTGGAATGCCGCAGTTTGCAGGAAATATAATGGCGTTGCCTACTCAGACGGATATGCCGGTTGCAAATCAGTCATTTGGAACAGCGTCAGTCGGAGTGGCTATGCCGATTTATACCAGCGGAAAAATATCCAGTTTGGAAAATGCAGGACAATCTCTAACTCAAGCTGCAAAGTACAGTCGTGTTGCGGCTACGTCCAATTTGAAGCTGGAAGTTGCTCAAGCGTATTTTATGGTTCAGCGCGTAGAGAAACTGCATCAGGTTGCTTTAGCTGCCAGGAATTCGTTGGACGGGCATTTAAAAGACGTTGAAAATCTGTTGGCTCAAGGGCTTGTAACGAAGACGGCGCTGTTGTCAGCGCAGGTGGCGCAGGCGGAAGCCCAACAAAACGTTCTTCGAGTTGAGTATGGATTGAAGACGGCGAAAGCGGCGTACAATCGACTTCTTTGGCGTCCGCTGGATTCTCCCGTTGTGTTGGTTGAACTTCAAATGCCGAATGATGAACTGTCGGTAGAAACCCTCATGGACGCCGCCGTCCAGATTCGTCCGGAGTTGTCGCAGCTGGCGGCGCAATCTCATGCGTTAAACAGCAAGGCGGACAGCATTCGGGCGGAACGCGGTCCGCAGGTTGCCGCCGGGGCGAGTTTTACGTATCTGGAAAACGATCATTTGGCAACCAACGGTTACGGACAGGGAACGGTCGGCGTTGTTTGGAGTCCGATTGACAGCGTTGGTCGAGCGAGGGAACGCGCAACGAGAAACGAAGCCTACGCCGTTAGCAAAATGCGCGACGAAGTTGCCAACGCGATTCGACTGCAGGTTCAAAAGGCGTACAATGACAATCAGGTCGCCCGAAACCGAATTGCAATTGCCAAGCTGGCTGTTGACCAGTCTGAGGAAAACCTCCGCCTTGTCAAAGAGCAGTTCAAACAGGGAATCGCGACGTATACCCAGGTTCTGGACGCTCAAGCGTTATGGAATCAGGCGCACTCCAACTACTGCAATGCTATCTACGACGCGCTTTTGGCGTCCTATACTCTCAAGCATGCTGTCGGAACGCTGTAATTAATGAGGAGTTAGGAATGAGGAGTGAGGAGTTCGCAAGCGTACCGGACGCTCAACCGCTTTAGCGGTTGAATATGTCTAGCCGTGGGTTTTAACCCACGGACAACCGAGCCACAGAATAAAATCATCGACAAATACTCTTTTCAATTCCTCCCGCGCTTAAGGCGCGGGGGAAATTGAAAAGATGTTGACTCGATTAGAGAGAAATGTTTCAATCGTCTTTCCGTGGGTTAAAACCCACGGCTAAAAACAGTGAACCGCTACGCGGTTCTGTCTGAAGCGTAACTTCGTTCGCTTCGCTCGCTCCGTTACCGCCTTTCATTGATTGGTAAAATCAATGGTATTGGGTAATTCCAGCGTTTCGGTTCGCCTGACGGCGAACTGCGTAATTCCGCTCCCGTTGGTCGCTTCATTACCGCCTTCCATTCATTTCCTCCCCACTATTGCCTACTGTCTCTTGCCTCCGTGGGTTAAAACCCACGGCTATTAATATTGAACCGCTAAAGCGGTTCTAGCGGAACGCTTCGCGTCTGTTTTCTAATTCCCTCGACCCGTATTGTAAAATCTTAAAAGAGAAGTATACTATATATAGGCAAAAAGCGAGAAACCGTCAGTTTGTCGTCAACCATTTACCACGTAATTATCATGGGTCAAACAATTGTCATTTTCGGAGCCAGCGGGGATTTAACGAGTCGAAAACTCATTCCGGCTCTGTTTAATCTGTACTGCAAAGGGCGTCTGCCGGACGGAACGCGCATTGTCGGCGTTTCCCGTTCAGAGATGACGTCTCAGGCGTGGCGGGACAAGCTGCAGGGTATGACCGCGCAATTCTCGGAATCCGAGTTTGACGAGTCGAAATGGTCGCAGTTTTCTCAGCTGGTCGAGTATTTCCCCGGCGACGTCAACCTGTCGGAGACGTTTACCCGGCTGGACGCGTTTCTGGGTCAGCTGGAAGGCGGCGCTCCAACAGGACGAATGTTCTATTTGGCGATGGCTCCGCAGACGTATCAAACCATTGTCGAACAGTTGGGGCGCGCTGGCATGGCAAAACAGTCGGACGCTGCGTCTTGGCGGCGAATTGTCTTGGAAAAGCCGTTTGGAACGGACAGAGCGTCGGCGATTGCGCTCAACGCGTTTATTCATCAGTGGTTTGACGAAACCCAAATTTACCGAATTGACCATTACCTCGGCAAAGAAACCGTTGCCAACATCATGGTGCTGCGGTTTGCCAACACGATTTTTGAGCCGATCTGGAACCGGAATTATATCGACCACGTCCAGATTACCGCGGCGGAAGAGACGATTATCGGGCGCCGCGCCGGGTACTACGAAAAATCCGGTGTTCTGCGAGACATGTTCCAGAACCATCTTCTTCAGCTGCTCATTTTGACGGCTATGGAAGCCCCGTCGCGCTTTGATCCCGATACGGTTCGAGACGAAAAAGTCAAAGTTCTTCGGGCGATTCGACCCATGACGATGGAGTCAGCGGCGACGGACTCGCTGCGAAGTCAGTACAGAACGTATCGGGACGAGCCGGACGTCGATTCCCGTTCGCAAACCGCCACGTTTGGAATTGTCAAATTTTATCTGGAGAACTGGCGGTGGCAGGGCGTCCCGTTTTATCTGCGGTCCGGAAAGGCGATGTCGTGCCGAACGACGCAGATTGTGATTCAGTTCAAAAAGCCGCCGCATTTTATATTTGACTCACAAAAAAATGTGAACCCGGAATCGAATAAACTCGTATTACAAATTCAACCGGCGGAAGGGATTAAACTGTATTTTCAGACTAAAACGCCTGACGCCGGCATGGCAATGCGTCAAACCAGTCTGGACTTCAATTTCCAGTCCGGGCTTTCTGCGACCATCCCGGATTCATATCAGCGTTTGCTGCTGGACGTCATTCAGGGCGACGCGAGTCTGTTCGCCCGGGCGGACGAAGTGGAGCTTGCCTGGTCTGTAATCGACCCGATTCAGCAGGCGTGGGACTCCGGCGTTCCGCCGCTGTCGTTCTACGAGTCCGGAATGTGGGGACCGGAACAGGCGTTCGACTGGATGGAACAGCAGGACGACCGGCAATGGTTTGACGTTTGCCCGGTTTTTAGGGAATAGGACGTAGGGAATAGGAAATGGATGGAAGGCGGTAATGGAGTTCGCGCCAGCGAACGGAATTACGCAGTTCGCCGACAGGCGAACCTAAAAGCCAGACGAAGAGATTCACGTAGTTAATCGCTTTGCGAACTCCTCACTCCTAACTCCTCACTCCTAACTCACAAACAACAGAGACTCAACTCGACATTTTATATAAGAGGCAAATATGGCAAGAAATTATTACGAAGTTCTCGGCGTTCCAAAGGACGCGTCGGAGAAAGATATTCAAAAGGCGTACCGCGAACTGGCGCGTAAGTACCACCCGGACTTGCACCCGGACGACAAGGACGCGTCGAAAAAGTTCAGCGAAGTTCAGGAAGCGTACGACACGCTAAACAACAAAGAAAAGCGTAAAAAGTACGACCAGTTCGGCGCGAACTACGACCAGTTCCAGGGCATGCCCGGCGGCGGATTTGGCGACGGAACGTTCAATATGAACGGTCAGGAATTCGACCTCAACGACATTTTAGGTCGATACGCCTCCGGCGGATTTGGCGGACGCGGTCGTCGTTCTGGCGGGTTCGACTTTAGCTCGATATTTGGCGGTCGCGGCAGACAACAAGCCAACGCTGGCGGTCAAGACGTCAGCACAGATATTACCATTCCGTTTGAGTTGGCGATCAACGGCGGAAAACAGACGGTAACGTACGGCATGTCCACTGGACAGACCAAGACGTTGGAAATTACCATTCCAACGGGCATTGCAGATGGAAAGAAAATTCGATTGCGTGGGTTGGGAGAACCGTCCATGATGGGCGGGACGCCCGGCGACTTGATTATTACCGTTCACGTCCTTCCGCACCCCTATTTCACCCGACAGGGCAACGACCTGCTTATCAGCCTCCCCATTACGCTCGGCGAAGCGATCAACGGCGCGAAAGTTGACGTCCCCACGCCAAAGGGAACCGTCGCGTTGACGATCCCCCCGGGAACGTCCAGCGGCAAGCGACTGCGAATGAAGGGTATGGGCGTTCCGTCAGCGCGCGGCTCTGCGGCAGGCGACCTGTTTGTTGAACCCCGAATCATTCTGCCGGATATTGTTACAGACGAACTGGCAGACCTGGCGGAAAAAGCGGAATCCGGCTATCGAACCAACCCCAGATCAAATATGCGCTGGTGACGAGTAGGCAATAGGCAGTAGGCAGTAGGGAATAGACGCGAAGCGTTTCCGCCAGAACCGCGTAGCAATTCAACATTAATAGCCGTGATTTTTAACCCACGGAGACTGCAGGCAGAAGACAGTAGGATTAAAATTCGCCGGAGGCTAAACACTATTGCCTACTGCCTACTGCCTACTGCCTCAACTAACTCGCAACTCGCAACTTAATCAACATGGATCCCAATTATTCCTTTCCGAAATCGCAGCACGTCCGGCGTCAGCTGGATTTTACGCGAATATACAGCGTCAAGACGGCGTATAACAACGGCGTCTTGCTTGTGTATGCAGCTAGGAACGATTTGGGATACCCGCGTCTGGGCTTGAGCGTATCGAAGAAAGTCGGGAAAGCGCACGCCCGCAACCGATGGAAGCGAATCATTCGTGAGGCGTTTCGACTCCAGCAGAGCGAGTTCGCCGACGTCGTTTTGAAAACCGCTCAAAACGAGAATCGAACGGATATTACCCCGGAAATCGCGGCGGGAATCGACTTTATCGTCATCCCGAAAAAAATCGACGTCGAGCCGAACTTCAAGGAAATCTGCAAGTCGCTGAAATACTGTGTAAAGCGGGCGTCGGAAAAGTTGTTTCAGCTTAGAATGAAAAAAGATTTGCCGCAGCTCAACGCGCCGTCTGTTCCAACGCCAGAAGACCCCCAGCCGTCGGAGGGAGCGCCGTCATGATTTCAAAATTTCTCATTGCTTGCGTTCGTTTCTATCAGCGGTGGATAAGCCCCTGTCTGCCGAAGATGTGCCGGTTCGAACCGTCGTGCAGCCAGTACTTTATCGAAGCGGTTCAGAAGTACGGACCGCTTAAAGGAACGCTTAAAGGAATCTGGCGAATCCTTCGCTGCAACCCGTGGAACCCCGGTGGCTACGACCCGCCGTGAGCGAATTAGTTATGGAGTGCGACGGCTTGCCGTCGCTTTTCCAAGAATAACGTTGAGAACAAACAAAAAGTAGTTCGTGCCTATAACGTGCGAACTATTTTCTATTTCCATCGATATATTAATTCGTCTGACTTTATTGGTACGAATAAACGTTATTGTCGTTCGCGATGGAACTTGTAATGAAAGCGACGGCAAGCCGTCGCACTCCACATATTTCTCTTGACAGCGTCTCTCTTTTTCTGTATATATCTATAGAATAATATTATTTTCCCTGAACAGGGTTTCAAAAATCGGGATTTAACCTCAGCGCTGAATTCTTTTTATCCCGGTCGCGGCGCCCTGTTTGACGTTTTCTTTCCGCAGCATGATTTTTAAAAGCCTGGAACTAACCGGATTCAAAAGTTTCGCCGATAGGACGCGGTTCGAATTTTCGGACGGCATTACTATCGTCGTTGGTCCGAACGGTTCCGGGAAATCTAACGTAGTCGATTCTATTAAATGGGTTCTGGGCGAACAGAAAGTCAAGTCCTTGCGCGGAAAGGAGATGACGGACGTAATCTTTGCCGGCGCGCCGGGTCGAAAGCCGATGAACACGGCGGAAGTTACGCTCACGTTCGACAACTCCGACGGTCGGTTCCATTATGACGCGCCTGAACTTCAGATTACCCGCCGGGTGATGCGGTCGGGGGAATCGGAGTATCTGATCAACCGTCAAACCTGTCGATTAAAAGACATTCGGGAAGTTCTGACTGGTACGGGCATCGGCACGCAGGCGTACTGTATTATCGAACAGGGGCGAGTGGACGCGCTGCTGCAGTCCAGCCCCAAGGAGCGTCGCGCCATTTTTGAGGAGGCGGCGGGCGTGAGCCGGTACAACGCCATGGTTCACGATGCGCTTAAAGCTTTGGAACGGACGACCTATAATCTCGATCGATTTAAAGACATCGTTACCGAGCAGGAAGGACGGTTGAAAAGTCTCAAACGTCAGGCGGAAAAGGCGGCGCGATACAGCGAGTACACACGTCGTTTACAGGCTCTTCGCACCGAGGCGGGAATTGTCGACTGGAACAATTTGACCCAAAAAATCGAAGCGCATGACGCCCGATTTGCCGGCATTCGTCAGCAGGAAGAAGAGCTTCAGACCCAGCTGGCGGAACTGGAAAAGGAAATTGCCGGGATTGAATCGACGTTGTCGGAACTCGACAGCCAGGTTCAGGAACAGGAAAACAACTATTCAGACGTCCGAGAGCAAATCGCTTCCTGTCAAACCAATGCGGAGAACCAGATTCGGCGTCTGGATGAAATCCAGCAGCAGGAAAGCCGATACCAGGATTTAACCGCTCGACTGACGGCTCGAACGGCGGAACAGTCACAGCGTCGTAACAAAACGTATGAGGAATACGTTCAGGCGTTACAGCAAAAGGAAGAGTTATCGTCGTTGCGTGCAGACGCTCAGGCGAAACAGCTTCAGCTGCAAAAGCAGGCGGACGAAATCGAAGCGCAAAACGAAAAGAATCGTGACGCTGCGCTCGAAAAAACGCGAACGGTTGCAGCGCTGACAAACGAAATTTCTTCTCTTGAGCGTCAGCTGGAAGCCAAAGCAGAACATCGACGCAGCGACCAACAGCGGTTGGAAGACGCTCAGGCGGAGCTGGATAAAAGCTCTGCGGAAAAAGACGCTGCGGCAGAGCTGTCTGAACAGCTCAATGATGAAAAAGAGACGTGCGAAGAACGGGTTCAGGAACTTCAGCAGCAGCTGGACGACATTCTGGAACAGTTCCAGCGTCGCAAGGCGATTCTCGACAAACTGGGAATGCGCCGCACTGCGTTGCTGGAACGCGTCGGGTTGCTGGAAGAGCTTCAAAACAAGCGTGACGAACTCAACCCCGGTTTGAAAGACGCCTTGACCAGAGCCAAACAGGATCCGGAAGGTCCGTACGGGTCAATTATCGGCTTGGCGGCGGACATGATGCAAGTCGGCGTTGACGCAGCGGGATTGATCGAAATCGCTTTGGGACCGATGGCGGAATATCTGGTTATCGGAAAGAAATCCCAAAAGTTTATTTCCGCGCTCAATTCCGGAGAGGTCAACCTCAAAGGACGAGTTGGATTTATCTGGATGGACGGTCTGTTTTCCAACCCGATTCCCAGCGTCAACCTGGAAGGACGCCCCGGCGTTGTCGGTCGAGCGGATCAGTTTGTTCAGGCGGATAAAAAGTATCATCCGCTGGTTCGACGCTTGCTGGGAACGACCTGGATTGTCGAAACGGCTCAGGACGCGTTCTCCCTGTCAACAACGGTTCCGGAACCGCTCAATTATGTTACCCTGGCGGGAGAACGCCTTGGCGCGGACGGCTCATTCACCTGCGGAGAGCGACACAATTCAGCCGGGTCGATTGCCAGACGAAGCGAATTGGAACAAAAGAAGAAGGAACTCAGAGAACTCGACAATCAGTATTCCATCCTTTTGGAAGAGGCGAAAAAACTGGAAGACGCCGCAACCAAACGAGATCAGAGTCTGGAATCGCATAAAGAACAGCTTCGCAAGATTCGAGCCAGGGTCTCGGACGCGGTTAATCAGCTCACAGCGTTGGAAGAGCGCTATTTGCAGGCGATGCGCCGCAAAGAGGAAATCGTCCATTCCATGACGCAAGACGAGCAGGATCGGCAAACGACAGAGGTCGCTTTGGCTAAAACCATCGAAGAAAAGAAAACGAATCAGCAGGCTCTGTCGGAACTTGAAGCAACCGCCCAGCAGCTGCGTGACCAGTCCGATAAAATCGACGAAATCAAACGTCAGTTCAGCCGCGAGGCGACGAAGATTCAGGTTCAGCTGGCTCAATGCGAAGAACGCTGCGAGGGTTTGAAAAACGCAGTCGCTCAGGACGACAAGGCAATTGAAGAGCGAGTTCAGGACATCAACCAGAACGCCGTCCATCTCAAAGAACAGCAGGCTGCCGAACTGACTGTTACAATGTCGTTCCTCAATCTGCAGTCGCAGCTGGCGTCTCTCTATTTGAAAAAAGAGGAACTGCAAGCCAGACTCAATCAGGCAAGAAAAGGACGCGAGGAAATCGCCGGTCAGCGTCGGGAATTGAGCCAAAAGCGCGCGACCGTCAACAAGGAACTTCAGAAAATCGAAAAGCAGCTGCATGCGTCTGAACTGGAAAAGGCGGACTGGGAACATCAGCGATCCGACATGGCGCAACGGCTCAAAGACGACTACGATATCGACATCGCCCTGCTTTCCGCGGAAAACCGGGAAGAAAACGGCGCTGTTATGGAGGTTTCGCCGGAAACGCAATCGGAAATCAAACAGCTGCGTAACAAAATCAATTCGCTGGGCGCCATTAATATGGAGGCTCTTAACGAACTGGAAAGCTTGCAGAAAAAGTACGACGTCAACTTAAGCAAATACGAAGATTGCTGCAAGGCAAGACAGATGCTCGAAAGCCAGATTCGCGCCAATAAAGACCGCATTCAGAAACGGTTTATGGAAACCGTCGAAGCGGTGCGGACGCATTTCAGCGGGCTGTTCAGCGATCTGTTCGGCGGCGGTCGGGCGGAAATCATCATCGACGAAAACGAAGACGTCTCCGAAGCGGGAATTGAGATTATCGCTCAGCCGCCGGGAAAAGAACTCACTCACATTTCCCTGCTTTCCGGCGGTGAAAAGACGTTGACGTGCGTCGCGCTGCTTCTGGCTATGTTCGAGACGAACCCCAGCCCGTTCTGCATTCTCGACGAAGTCGACGCCGCCTTGGACGAAGCCAATACAGACCGATTCGGTCAGGTTCTCAAACGCTTTGAGAACATCACGCAGTTTATTTGCATTTCGCACTCCAAACGAACCATGTCGGTTGCCGACACCATTTACGGCATCACCATGCAGGAATCCGGCGTCTCGCGCCAGCTTTCCGTCCGTTTTGAAGACGTTACAGAAGACGGCGATATTATTATCCGCAACCAGGCGGGGTAAGGGAACTGTGTTGGAGTTAGGAATTAGGAGTGAGGAGTTGGGGCAATGAATATAACGCAAACTTTTTATAATCAGTTAGCGTCTCAATACGACAAGCTGTTTTTGGATTGGAAATCCACGACGCGCGATCAGGCGGTTATTCTAAATAAGATTTTTAATCATTACGGATTTGACAATACCGCTAAAATTCTCGACTGCGCCTGCGGGATTGGAACTCAGTCTATAGGTTTGGCGTCTATGGGATATCGCGTAACAGCTTCGGACATCAGCGACAGCGAACTGGCAGAAGCGCAAAAGCGGGCAACGAAAAACGGCGTACAAATTCGATTTGAACATGCTGACTTCTGCTCTTTAGCAAAAACCTTTTCGGAACAGTTTGACATCGTAATTGCGATGGATAACGCTCTGCCGCACATGCTTTCAAGCGCTGATTTGGAAAACGCTGTCAGAAGCATTTCAGGACAAACCAGACCGGGCGGAATTATTGTCGCCAGCATTCGCGATTACGACGCCATCTTGACAGAAAAACCTCTATACTCTGCACCCTACATTCATAAAACGGATAAGGGACAGCGCGTTTCTTTTCAAACCTGGCAATGGAGCAACGACGTTTATCATTTAATCCAATACATTATTGACGACGAGGACTCGCTCCAGATAAGCAAGTTTGAATGCGATTACAGAGCGACCTGCCGAGAGGAATTGACAAATCATCTTCTTTCCTGCGATTGCTGCGAAGTCGTTTGGAAGTTTCCAGAGGAAACAGGTTTTTATCAACCAATTGTAATAGCAAGAAAATAAACGGTTCATCCGACAAGTTGGTACTTGTGAACCAAAAAGCAGACGTTTGCCCGCTCAAAAGTATTTTTTAACACGAAATACACTAAAAGAACGAAATAAACGAAAAGGTTATCTTAATATCTTGTATTTTTCGTAAAATTCACATATCTCGTGTTTAAAAGACCAACAATGTGCAAATGATGATTGAATTTCAATTAACTAATCGGTGAAAATCCGTTTAATCCGTAAAAACCGTGAACGGACTGACCTGTATAAACTCTAGGCGCCAACTTACCGGAAGAGCCATAAAAGCTATCGGTAATTGATTTATATATTATTGCAAAATGCGTATTCGTACTTGGCTCTGTATTCGAAGAAGCTTGAGTTTTCGTATTACTCATTGCGCTTTGGGGATTCGAGGCTGTCAATTTCTTTAATTTTATCTCGCAGTTCAGACGCCAGCTCGTAGTTTTCTTCTGCGACGGCTTCTGCCATCTGTCGACGCAGACCGTATTTGGACGTCATAGCGCGGCTTCGTTCGCCAGAATACGGAGGTCGACGCCCAACGTGTTCCGTTGCGCCTTGCATCTGCTTGATCAAAGGTAATAGCTGTTCAGAGAAATGCTGATAGTCATTAGCGCAGCCCAACCGTCCAACGCTTCGAAATTCATAATACGCTACGCCGCAGACAGGACAGACGACTATGTCCGTCTGATTCATTCTTTCCGCCGCCTCGTTCATGGCTAAATGATGCGTCATTTGTTTGGCAAGAGCCTCTGCTGCGTTTGCCAGAGCGGGAGAATCTGTACTGGCGTTGAGCAAATATTCTCGGGCGTGGTATTCGCAAAGATGAATCTCAACGGGTTCGCCTTTGATAATTTCGGTAATATGGAAAGTTGCCTTTTCTTGGCATTTTTGACATTTCATCTGTACGGTATGTAGTAAATGGTTTGTTGGGGAGATGGAAACGAAAGCTTTGAGGCTCCATCTCCAATTATCTAATTCTAGCGTCTTAAGCGGGAAAGTCAAGACCAGTTTTGTTCCAACCCCTTGACGCCGCGGCTCTTTAGACTACAATTAATAGTAGTAAGTATTGAGTGGTAAGTAGTAAGGACGCAAGCGCTGTTCCTGCTAACCACTTTTCACTTACCGCTATTTTCCTTCCCCCCCATTCCCGCCATGAAAACCGTCCCATCCGTCTGTTGTTTAACCGTTATAATTGCCGCGCTGTTGGTTTGTTTTAGCGCGAGCGCTCAGGAAATTGATCCGGAAACAGGGTTTCCCTGGGGAAAGCACAACGCCCCGACCGGGTATATCTCCCATTTTGAACAGGGGACGAGAGTCCGACCAACCCGCGCGGCGATGACGTATGCGTACCGGCTGCTTGCCAGGGAAGACAAAGCCAGTCAGGCTGAGGGCGCGCGGGTTCTGCGAAACGTCATTAAGTATCAGGATTCCGATCCCAACAGCAAAACGTACGGCGTCTGGCCGTGGTATATTGAAGAGCCGTTTGACGAGATGCTGGCTATCGACTTCAACTGGGCGGACTTCCTCGGGGCGACGCTGATTTCGATTCTGACGAATTACTCTGACCGTCTTCCGCCCGACGTCGTCGACGAGGCAAAGGCGTCTTTAGACCGGGCGTGCGCGTGCATTAAAAAGCGCGACGTCAAGCCCAATTACACAAACATCGCCTATATGGGCGCGGTCGTCTGCGCTGCCGGCGGGGAACTGCTGGGCAAGCCGGAGTATTTAGAATACGGTCGAATGAGAATGGAGCGAAACGTCAATTCCTACAAAGAGATTGGCGGGTTTGTAGAGTACAATTCGCCAACGTATACGATGGTCGTTCTGGTTGAGCTGGAACGGGCGCTGCAGTACGTCAAAGACGAGCAGTTCCGCGAGATGGCTCAGTATATGCACAAAGAAGTCTGGAAAACGATTGCGATGCATTACCATCCCTCCACCGGGCAATGGTCAGGACCGTTCTCTCGCGCCTATCGAGATCTGCTGTCTGCCGATGAACGCAACCGGATTTTAGCGCGCGCCGGGCTGGTTCCCAAAAACGTCAGAGTCGGTTTCGAGACGGGCGTCAATCCGCTTCCCTGTCCGGAAGAATACGCCGGTCTTTTAACGCGCCGCTTTGACAGTCCTGTTACATTTACGGAGAACTACAACAACGCCCGCGAGAACTTTCGCCTGACGGGAACGACGTATATGGATAACGACCTGAGTTTGGGAACGGCGTCGTATTATCCGTTCTGGTTTCAGGCGCGCGGCATAATGGCGTACTGGAACGATTCCAACGGAAAGCCGGTTTGCTTCAAACAGCGTTTTTTGCATAACGACCGCGATTTCGCCAGCGCGGCAGGACGATCTCGGCAGACGGGCGTCCGGTTTGTAACAGCTTACAACATGCTTTATGACCGCGGCTCGCTCCAGCCCGGACAGGACAGACCCAAAGATCGAACGTTTCAAGTAAAATCCTTCAAAATCGTTTACGAGCTTATCGGGTCAAAAGAGAACACTGTCAAGCAGATAGGCGAGAACTTATTTGAATTCTCGTCTGGTAAGATTAGAGCGGTCGTTCATCTCTGTCCGGATAATCGGTTTGAAGGACGGCAGATTCAGTGGTCAATCCAAAACGACCCGCAATCCGGAGCGGCATCTTTGGTTGGCGTCTGTTACGAAGGAGAAGAAAAGCCATTCAAAATGGACGAGCTGGACGAAGTCCGAATCGCCGTTGGCGTCGAGTTCCTCAAAGAGGGTGAAACGCCGTCGACCGCTCCTGTAACAATTTCCGACGACCCGTATTCCACCAAAAACGAGGGCGCGTTTTATCGCGTGCAATGGGAGCCTGTCGATACTTCCGAGTCCCCCTTGCTGGCGCCGTGTAAATCCACCAAATACTAAAGTCAACTATCATGAGTTCCGTATACCTGATTTTGCCGTGTTACGACCTGTGCGAGTTTACCCTCAGCGATAACGATTCCGACGGCCCGAGCATTATGTCGGCGTGGATGGCGGCGTTCGACCCGGAAAACCTGCTCCTACAGGAAACGGTTCCGCAATGGATTCCCGGTTACACGCCGGAAGAACATCCGCAAAACGCGCTGATTCTCATGCCCAATTTCGTCTACGGGGCGGACTACGCCTGGCTGGACGAATGTCGATGTAACGGTTGCGAAGTCGTCGAGTTCGGCGGGGAAACGCTTGACGAACTCATTGGGATTGTCCGAGAAAAGCTGAAAAGTTGCGAGTTGCGAGTTGCGAGTTGCGAGAATGAAAACTCCTCACCCTTCACTCCTAACTCCTCACTCGCGGACGCTCGTCCTCTTGACAAAAGACCGTTCTTCTCTGTCGCCTTTACCTACTTCGTATCCGAAATGGTCATGCGCCGATTGCAGTACTGTTCCTATACGGACACGATGTTGCTGATCCGATATTTTCAGGATGCGGCTCAGGCGTGGAAGCAGGGAGACGAGAGCAAAGTCAACGAGTCGCTGCAGTCCATCGTCGATCACGTTCTACAAAGCAAAGAGTGTTACTTTCCCACTCAAAACGACCTGTGCGACTACTGCATCGTCAGCAGCGTCAAGCAGTTTGATTTGCTTGACATTATGCTCGACCGCATGTCGGACGACACGACGCTGGAATCGAAAGTCTCGCCGACGCTGTTCATGTCCGGGCGGCTAATCGACGCCTTCAAGACGCAGCGTCCGGATTCGTTTGAGCGGTTATTGAATCTGATTCGATCCGGGAAAACGGCGCTCTTTAGCGGCGAGTACACAGAATCGCCGTTGCCGATGATGACGCTGGAGGGAATTCTCGACCGTCTTTACGACGCGCTGTACCGATACAAAACAAACGTTGGAGAGAAGCTGGAATACTTTGGACGCATAACCAACGGTCTGACGCCTCTGCTGCCGGGTATCTTGTCACGGTTAGGAATCCGGGGCGTTATGTACTGCGCCTTTGACGGCTCTCGCCTTCCCATGCCGGAAAAATGCCGAATCCAGTGGTCAGGGCTGGACGGCAGAACGGTTTCCGCCTACGCTCAAAAGCCCTTTGACGTCGAAAGTAACTCCGAGCTGTTCAAGATTCCGGAGTTTGTCGCCAATATGGCGCAAAACGATTACGCTCTGGGGTCTGTTACACTCCATCAGCCGGGACCGCTTGACGGGCTGGCTAATCCCATGGCGGAGTATTTCTTTTCCTCGTGTCTGTCGCCGATGATTTCTCAAAATCATTACGGTTCCGTTTTGGGCGCCTACACGCCGTTAAAAGAGTATTTCACTCGAACCAGCTATTCCGGCGACGATGCGGACTTTTCCGTTGACGAATACAAGTATGCATTTTTGCAGTCTGCAATTGACCGGGAATGGACAGACCCGATCTCCCGCTGGGTGCGATACTATCGCTGCGCCGGGCTGATTTCCGATGTCAGCGTTTTGGAATCCATGTCGGCTTTGCTGGGCGGCGAGACGACTGAGGAGCCTGTTACAGAACAGTATTGCAGAATCAACGAATCCGTTTTGAAAAAGGACTGTTTGAAGTCGTCCATCTATGAATTCGATACCGAACTGACTCAGCGTGCGCAAAAAGCCGCGACTGCCATCGCTGCGCGGCTGTTCCAGAAATCCGACCGGGACAAAATTGGAAATGACGCTGGAAAGAACGTTACTGGCTTGTGCTTTGTCAATCCGACCTGTCAATCGGTTCGGAAACTGGTAGACGTCTCCGCTCTGTCCGCCATGCCGGAACGCTCGTCGATTGTCAGGCGTCTGTTTCCGGAATCCAAAAAGACGATAATTGAACTCCCGCCGATGGGAGCCGTTGCTGTTACAGCAGGGAACTCTTCATCAACTCCCCGCTCCTCACTCCTAACTCCTAACTCAAACGACGCTCTGGTAATTCAAAACAACCTCTACCAACTTACGTTTGACAAGGCGACTGGCGCGCTGGTTAACGTCTACGATTTCCATACGCGGCGCAACTACTTTGCTCAGACGCTTGCCGTTCGTTTGGGCGGAAGCCGGGTTCGAGAAGACAAAGACGATACGCTCGACTACTCGATTTCCGTTGCGGATTCCTTTGAACGCTCTGTAACGGATTCCGAAGAGAAGATGATCGTTTCCGGACGGCTGGTTGACCGCGAAATGAACGTTCTGTATACGTTCAAGCAAACGACGTCGCTTCAGTATGGCAGCCCAACCATCTATTTTGACTTCAAAATTAAACCGGTTGAAGGCGTAGAGCAGGACGACGACTTTTACAGCGTCATTCCGCCGCATTATTTGGCGTGTCGCTGGGCGTGGGGCGACGATTCGACTGAAACGTTTATTTCCGTCGGCGGCGCGATGGTCAAATCGGAAAGCAAAGAACTGCTCTCTCCTGAATTCGTCGTCAATAAATCAGACGACTACTCGTTTACGCTCAAGTCGTTTGGCTTGCCGTGGCACAGAAAAATCGGCTCTCATCGAATGGATACGCTCTTGGCTGTCGACGGCGAAACAGAGCGTCGATTCCATCTGGAAGCGACGATTGAACGCAGCTTTTCCGCCAACGCTATCGCGAGAACCCCGGTATACGTTGTTCCCGTATACGACGACGCCAAGCCGAAAGCAAAAGAGGCGTCAATATTAGACGTTGGCGCAGAAAATCTGACTATTACATCCGCCTGGGTGGAAAGCGTTCCGACGGACGGCGCTGAGAATTCTGCAGAATCGAAACGCGTCTTGAACCTGCGTCTTCAGGAAACGCACGGGAAAAGAACGGCTGTTACACTTGAGTTTTTCCGCAAAGCGCAAAACGCCTGTCTGAACGATTTCTGCGGGGAGAAGATTCGCTCTCTGGACGTCGACGCCGGACGCCCGCTTGTCAACTTGCAGCCCTACGCCTGGGAAGAAGTGCGGATAGAGTTTGTATAGCGCATAGGATGCAAGCGACCAACGGGAGCGAATTTTGGCAGGCGCGCGGTAGCGCGGATTGGGAGCGGCGCCTCGCCGCCCTTTTTTGAAAAAAAGGTTCTTCCCCTCAAACTCCCCTTTCCAAAAAACTTTAGTAAGGGAATAAATACTGTACGAACTACGAATAACCAATCGGTGAAAATCCGTCTAATCCGTAAAATCCGTGTGCGGATGACCTGCAAATAACCATAGACCTGCGCTTGCGTAATTACTAATTAGTTTCCATTTCCTAAAACGGTTCTTTTCAGATATTTTTTGAGAAAAGTATGACATTATAAACGTGAATAGTATTGTTTTTTCGCTGTAAAACGATTTTTGCTTGAG